>JBAVRC010000979.1:0-15650 GCA_049694615.1 Thermosynechococcaceae cyanobacterium
ATTGACCCTTCCAAGTTGTCCAGTCTTTGGGGTCCACCTCATTCTATATTGAAAGGCAGTCGTATATTTGTGCCATTATGCGGCAAAACGCTTGACATTGCTTGGCTGCTTTCTGAGGGATATCGCATTACTGGTGCTGAGTTGTCCGTAACAGCCATTGAGCAGCTATACGATGAGATGGGTGTAGAGCCAAAAGTATCAAGATTTAGAAAAATTAGTTTATATAGTGCAAAAGATATTGATATCTTTGTTGGTGATATCTTTGATTTATCCGACAAAATCCTCGAACCAGTAGACGCAATTTACGATAGAGCAGCTTTGGTTGCACTGCCAGAAGAAATGCGTAATCGATACACAGCACACTTAACATGGATTACAGGTAAAGCACCGCAGTTGCTAGTAACCTATGAGTACGACCAAAGTCTAATGGATGGCCCACCGTTCTCAGTTAGTAACGAAGAAGTAAATCTACACTACAATAGCAGTTATAATTTGTCGCTTATTGCAAGTACTGATGTGGTTGGCGGTTTAAAAGAAAAATGTGCAGCAAAAGAGAATATTTGGTTGCTGCAGAAACATTAGCAAAGGAGGCTTTATGTCGCGTCTGCTTCCCGTTAGTATTGCCATCCGCACGCTACAACGGCGACCCCTTCCGCCAAAGTGCTTGATCTCAGATGTTCAGGCGGTAGATTGGCTGCGGCGGTGTACTGGCCAAGACTTCGGCGATGATGCCGCAGCTTGGTCGGATTGGCTACGGACGAACCGATGGGCGTACTTCCGAGTGCTCGATACCCCTGTAATTGAAGGGAAGGCAGAGTCCGAAATAGGCTCTAGATCGGACAAAATCTAACGGCAACCCGCGATCACCCTCGTACCCAAGTCTATTTGGGAATACAACTTGCCACTCAAGAAAGCCTCTGCACCGACAAACGATGAGCCAGTCGGCGCAAGGAGAGCAGGGTTAGAGAAACCTCGTATTGACAAGCAATAGAGCCAATTGTCTCAGAAGCACCAACGACTGGCTGCATTAGCAATCAAGCTGAAATCGTAAGTTTCATGATGCCCTCTGTTGAACTACTGTGCGACAAAAGCAGTGCTGTGAGGACCGCGAATGATGATATTAGGTACAGAAGTCATCGGACGGTTCGGATGTGTCTCTGAAGATGCTGAAAGAATCTGAGCCGCGCCATGCGAACCCCTTGTCGCCAACTTGGGAAAAGACTGGCTAGGGGTGCTGGGAAGGGGACGTGCATCGACCGGAATGCGATCGGACTCGACGATGAACGCTGCACCGTGGGAACCCCGAATCACTGTAACAGGGGAAGCATTGGCCTGGGGTGCGGAGGCGATATTGAACAGAGCGAAACCAGCCAAACAAGCATGAACCAAGACTTTTGCGTGAGACATAATGCTTTCTCCAACCTTTAATGATTTCACTTTAGGGGTGGAAACTGAGAGGAATCCTGAGCAAAACCGAGAGGATGCGGACTCTTGGTGCGGAGCTTTCGCCTTGCTAAACCCCAGCGAAGGATTAGCTGAGAAAACTGAGACTGGAGAAGACGTTGCTTGGGTTTGTAGATCCCAGTGGTTTCAAATGGCATAAGGCTCAGGCCATCTGCGGATGGGCCAATTGCTCCCAGCCGAAGGATTGGTATTTGGGGTCAAACAGGTTTGGATGCAGGATCTCAGCCAGAATTTCCAGCGAATCGACCAGACGAGGACCAGGACGGTTGAAATAGGCATTGCCATCGGTCAGGGAAAAGGCACTTAACAATGTTGCAATTAGATAATCTTTGCAACGAGATACTATAAAATTATCCTAAATCGAGTAAAAATTGCTTTACTTTAGAAGTAATCTGTTTTTTAACACGCTGAAGTCTTTAGTATTCATCTGTAAACAGACTTTTTGTCCTCCTCAGGAGAGTTGATTGGGATAGGGGAGTTAGAAGTCCACTGAACACAATTCATATTTTTAGGCTAGGGCACTTCGGAAAATAGAATTGAACCACTGGAAACCCGTATCCGTCTGTATTTTATTCTCAATAAGGCTGTATCACTCGAGGTGCCTTTTAGTCTCAACTGGCTCAAGTCTCAACAAGGAGAGCGCTGCATGCCGATTACACCTACTTATCCTGGTGTGTATGTTGAACGAATTTCCAGTGGGGTCCGCACCATCACTGGAGTTTCAACTTCAGTGACTGCCTTTATTGATTACTTCAAACGAGGAGTGATGGGCAAGGCCACGCAAATTTTTAGTCCGGCAGACTTTGAACGTGAATATGGTGGACTGGATGCTTTAAGTGAGGCCAGTTATGCCATCCAGCAATTTTACCTCAATGGAGGAGGGGAAGCGTGGGTGGTTCGCACTGCATCGGGTAGTTTTGAAAGTGCGGCGATCGCCATCCGCAGTACCACATCCGGGGCGGCCGCACTGACGCTTAAAGCGAGTAGTCCCGGCCAGTGGGGAGACGCCTTGCGGGTGCGGGTGGATAGTACTAACGACACTAAATTTGACTTGACCCTTTCGGATGTCAGCGACGATGGTACTACGATCCTTCGTCAGGAAGTGTTTCGCAATCTGACAATGAGCGCTGGCAACGACAATGTGGCAACCCTTCTCAACGATACGGGCAGCGGTTCCAAGTTAGTCACAGTTCCGGTGGCCCCAACCGTGACAACTATCCCATTAGTGAATGGCACCTTGTCGGCTGCATTTACAATCCCTTTTACCCCGATTGCCGCTGTTGCTGGGCGCAAAGTGCAGGTCACGATCAACGACATTCCTTCCGCAGTCGCCAATCTTGGAGACACGAACTTTTCTTCTTTAGAGGAGGTACGCGATCGCCTCCAGGCAGGGATCCGATCTGCGCGGCCAGACAAACGCGCTTTCGCGGAAGCGGTTGCGGAAATTTATACCGTTAACCCAACAACGGCAAAACTGAGGATCATTGCCGGACCAGGTAATCCTGCGAATAAAGTTGTTTTTGCGGCTGCAACGGGCGATGCTAACACCGTCACCGATCTGAAGCTGGCCGGGGCAAATGTGACGACCAACGTGCAAGCGTATACGCCCACTGGGGCGATCGCCAACACAGGACAGGCAGCAGGCACCCCCGGGGACAACGGCACGGTTCCTAATGCGGCGGCTCTGCAAGCAGCCATTTTGGCGCTCAAAGATGTGAGCTTTAATCTGCTCTGTATTCCACGCACAGCAGAACGGGATACTGAAATGACAGATCCTGATGCGATCGCTGTCATCTCCACGGCATTAACTTACTGTGAGCAGCGTCGTGCCTTTTTCCTGCTCGATCCGCCCAAGTCGCTGAACACGGTGCAAGGCATCAAAGATTGGTTGAATGCTAATGCCACACTGCGTACTCGCAATGCGGCTATCTATTTTCCCCGTGTGAAAATTGCCGACCCGCTCAATAATTTCCGGCTGAAGTCCCTTGCACCCAGCGGCACTGTAGCGGGGGTGTATGCTCGTACGGACAGTGAGCGGGGCGTCTGGAAAGCTCCTGCCGGAATTGATGCCACACTGCGGGGGGTACAGGCGCTAGACTATCTGCTCAACGACCCGGAAAATGGAACGCTCAATCCGCTAGCCATCAATGCGCTGCGGACCTTTCCGGTTTATGGCACGGTCTGCTGGGGCGCGAGAACCCTGCGCGGTGCGGATGACTTGGCAGATGAGTACAAATATATCCCCGTGCAACGACTGGCGTTGTACTTGGAAGAGAGTCTATTCCGGGGGCTGAAGTGGGTGGTGTTTGAACCCAATGATGAGCCGCTATGGGCACAAATTCGTCTCAATGTGGGGGCGTTTATGAATAACCTCTTTCGTCAAGGGGCCTTTCAAGGCAGAACCCCGCGCGAGGCGTACTTTGTCAAATGCGACAAGGAAAGCACGACCCAGAACGACATCAATCTGGGTATCGTCAACATTATTGTGGGCTTTGCACCGTTGAAGCCTGCGGAATTTGTCATTATCAAGCTTCAACAGATTGCTGGGCAAATCGCGGTTTAAGAGACTTAGCCAAGGAGTTTAAGCATTATGGCGCAATTTACGGTCAATGCTCAACGGTTTGACCCGTACAAAAACTTCAAATTTCGGGTGAAGTGGGACGGGAAATATGTGGCGGGAGTGAGTAAGGTCGGGATGTTGAAAAAGACGACTGAGGTGGTGAAACACCGAGAGGGCGGCGATCCGAGCAGTTCGCGCAAGTCTCCTGGACGAACGGAATATGAGTCGGTGATGCTAGAACGGGGGGTGACTCACGATACGGAGTTTGAGAAGTGGGCCAATAAGGTATGGAATTTTGGCTCTGGGCTGGGGGCTGAGGTATCGCTCAAGGATTTCCGTAAGGATGTGATTATTGAGGTTTATAACGAGGCGGGACAGTTGGCGATCGCCTACAAAGTCTTCCGCTGCTGGGTGTCTGAGTTCCAAGCGCTTCCCGATCTAGATGCCAACGCCAATGCGATCGCCATTCAGCACATTAAGCTGGAAAACGAAGGCTGGGAGCGCGATTACGAGGTAGCGGAACCGAGTGAGCCGTCCTTTAATGAACCCTAGCCCATGCGTCCTTTTTCGACGGTTGAACTTTTAACCCTCTGGGAACAGGGACTGAGCCAAACCGCCATCCAGCGCAGCATCGCGCTAGTGGCAGCGGCTTATCCCGATGTCTCCCCAGAACAGGCGATGCGGCTCAGTATTGGGCAGCGCGATCGCCTGTTACTGACCCTAAGGGAGCAACTGTTTGGATCTCAGTTGGTGAGTGTGGCGGTTTGTCCGGCTTGTGGCGATCGCTTAGAACTCAATTTTTCGGTGCAGGAGATTCAGCTTCCTGCGACTGAAGTGCCTTCAATCATCGAGATCCATCAAGGGGGATATCTGGTGCAGGTGCGACTTCCCAATAGCTTGGATCTGGCGGCGATGATGCAGTGGCCAGCCGCTGCCCTATCCGATCTGCGACGACGGTTGTTGGAGCAGTGTTTGATGGGAGTGCAGCGGGAGCAGGAAAATCGGGAGACCATCCCCGTGACGGACTTTCCAGAAGACTTGGTGGAGGCGATCGCCACGCAACTCGCTGCGGCCGATCCCCAGGCCGATATTCAACTCGACTTGGGTTGCCCAGCCTGTGGCCAGAAGTGGCAAACCGCCTTTGACATTGGCACCTTCCTGTGGAGCGAAATCCATGCTTGGGCGGTGCGGCTGTTGCGGGAGGTGCATGGATTGGCCTCTGCCTATGGTTGGTCGGAGGCAGACATTTTGGCAATGAGTGCTCAGCGGCGGCAGTGGTACTTGGAAATGGTGGGTTCGGCGTAAGCGATGAGGGGGCGCAGAGATAGAGTATGAGCGATTTTTTGACCCATTTGGCCAGCCGCAGTGTCAATCGGTTGACCGTGGTACAACCGAGATTGGCATCGCGGTTTGAGGCACATTCTGCGCCCCCCCGGCTTGATCCTCAAAATGCGGGATTCATGGCATTGGAGACGGAGGCGACCTTAGCGGCTCAGGAATCTGGCGGCCTTGCCCTGTCGCGCCAAGCCCGTCCTCAAGATTCAGGGTCGCAGTCTGAGCGGGTAGCGCGGCGGCGGATCGACGCGACGCAATCCCTAGCAGTCGGAGCGAGCGAAGACCAACCTCCTCAAAACAGCGTAATGGAAAGTAGCACGCTAGAAAGCAGGGCGATCGCAGCCCGACCTAGCGAGAACAACGCGATGAAGAATAGCCCGCTTGAAAGCAGGGTGATCGCGCATCCGTTGCCGGAAGATACAAATCCCATCGCGCCAAACATGGTCAGTCCTCAGCCTCTGCGAAGCTTCTCGTCGCTGTCTCATTCCAGCCCCCAGATGCCCGTTCAGCCCTTGGCGAGTCCAGTCGATTCGGTGGAACGGGTGACGAGCCGCGAACCTGCCGCTTTGACGGAAAGACGGGAAGTGTTTCCTCAGATTTTCAAACCAGACGAACCGTCCATTGTGCCTACAAATATTCGAGTACAACCCCAGGTCACGTCTCGCCTTGAATCCTCCCCGGAAAGTATTCCCACTGTCGCCGCCCCCCAGCCCGCTACAATTCACGTCGCCATTGGTCGCATTGAAGTGCGCGCCCAAACCGCTGCACCCCCTAAAGCCTCACCCCGTCGCCCTGCGCCCGCTCTCACCCTCGACCATTACCTGAGCCAACGTGCTGGAGGTCAACCATGAGTAACCCCTTGGCGATCGCTGCGGTCACCTCCACCCTGCGGTTCCTGCTAGAGGAAACGCTGAAGCCCCATGTCGCCAATGTCATCGTCACGACCTACCCACCCGACCGAGCCTTCGACAAAAGCAACCCTGCTAACCAGGTCAATCTCTTTCTCTACCACACCACGACCAATGCGGCCTGGAGCAACCTCGACTTTCCGCAACAGGTGCGACCGGGCGAAACGGGACAGCCCCCGCTGGCCCTAAATTTGCACTACCTACTCACCGCCTACTCTAAGGATCAGGACTATCCCACACCGCTTAGCCATCAGCTCTTGGGGCGATCCATGAGCTTTTTGTCCGATCACCCGTTTTTGCTGGGCAAGGATATTAAAAATGCCCTAGCTGCAACCCTGGCCGACCATGACCTCTACGACCAGATCGAGAAGGTGAAGATTACGCCCCATAATCTGTCGCTGGAGGAATTGTCGAAACTGTGGATGACCTTTCAGACGAGCTACCGCATTTCTGCTTGCTACGAAGCTTCGGTCGTGCTGCTTGAAAGCCGTCGTCCGAGCAGTGCACCCCTGCCAGTGCTCCAGCGCGGAATCGGCGATCGCGGGGCAACCGTCTTGGCGGATCTCTTGCCGCCCTATCCTGTCCTGACGGAGGGTACCCCGCCTAACCGTCAGCCTGCGGTGCGGTTGGGAGATGAACTCATTCTCAACGGTTCTCGGCTAGAGACCGATGTGCCCCTGCTGCGGTTCGCCCATCCCCACATTACAGAGGTTGTCCCGGCCCAGGCGGTTGCCCAAAGCCCAACGACCCTAACCGTGAAGCTGCTGGACGTGGCCGATGACCCCACGGCGGCAGATCGGTGGGTTGCCGGACTCTACAGCCTGACGGTCATTTTCCGTCCGGTCGGGGAAACCAATGCTCTGCGAGATCGCCCCACGAATACCATTCCCGTTGCCGTTGCGCCGCGATTGACTGCACTGAACGCCATTGCCGGATTGGTGGCGGGTCGTCGCAGGGTAACCATCCGCGCGACCTGTAGTCCCAAGGTGCGATCGGGGCAACGGGCCTCTTTGTTTTTAAGCGATCGCGGCGATGGCGCTGTGGTATTGCCCATCAGCAACCGCGAACTGTTGGCAACGTCCCAGGCTCCCCAGGTCGAGGGTGCACCGATTGTGCAGACCGACACCCTGGAGTTTCCGGTGGGGGATATTCCGGCGGGAACGTACTTTGTGCGTCCGCGCTTACGAATTGATGGGGTGGATAGTTTTCTTGTACAGGACTATACCGCCACGCCATTGGTGTTCATTCCATTCCAGTCGTTAACCATTCCGGCGTGATGTTTATGAACGACCTGGCAGTCCACGATCTCACAGAAAATAACCGAGAAGATTGGCAAGATCGGAACGAGCAGTATCTGGCGATCGCCCTTACTTGGTTACGGCTCAAGCTGACCCAGCGCCTACAGCAGGAGGAAGGCCATCTCCAGCAATCTTTAGGGCAATCTACCGACGGAGAGGCCCAACTCTCACACCTGCAAGCCGCTCTGCATCAAGTCGCCCAAGCGGATCCATCTCCTGCATTGGTACAACTCAGTCAGCGATTCGGATTGACCTCCTTTGAGCAAGACACCCTGCTGCTTTGCGCTGCCATGGAATTGGATACCCGCATCGCCAACCTCTGCGCCCGCATTCAAGACAATTCCCAATGTCCCTTTCCGACCTTTGCCCTAGCTCTGGCGTTGTTTGACAATCCTGCCTGGGACATCCTCTCTCCCGAACGTCCACTCCGCTACTGGCGGCTGATCGAGATCAACCAACCCAATGCCCAACCCCTGACCACTAGCGCCCTGCGGGCCGATGAGCGGATTGTCAATGCCATCAAAGGACTGAACTATTTGGACGATCGCCTTAGTCCGCTGATGCTGCCTTTGGAGGTGACGGGGGTTGACCTGCCCCTGCCGCCCTCTCAACAAACCCTCGTGGAAACGGCCCTAGGTCAGCTCCAGCAGCATTTGCCCCCAGGCCCTTTGCCCATTTTGCATCTGCTGGGCAGCGATCCGCTCAGCAAACAGTTGATGGCTTGGCACATTGCCAATCAGCTCGATCTTTATCTTTACCGATTGCCGATTGAACTGTTGCCCACCCAAACGGGCGATCTGGAAACCCTCGCCCGCCTTTGGCATCGGGAAAGTCTGCTGTTGCCGATCGCGCTTTATATCGATGCTTACGAGCTGACGGGAGCGAACGAAACCCAGGCCCTTCAGCGCTTCTTGGCTCGCAGTCAGGGTTACTTTTTCCTGGATACTCCCGATGTGTTGCACCGATTGGGACGACCGGCGATCACCCTCGATATTGCTAAACCCACGCCTGCCGAGCAGCGCACGGCCTGGACGAGTTTGCTGGCCGATCCCAATCTGCCGAAGCTGCTCGCGGGACAATTTAATCTGAGTTTGCCGACGATTCGGGCGATCGCCACTCAGCCGTTGCCCAATCCCTCTGGTTTTCCAGTCTCCCCATTGCCCTCTTCTCCTCACCCCATCTGGCAAGCTTGCCTCGCGGCAACTCGGAAACGTCTGGATGCCCTGGCTCAACCCCTTAACCCCAAGGCGACTTGGGACGATCTGGTTCTTCCCCCCGATGCTACCAATTTGCTCTATCAGATTGCCGAGCAAGTCCGGCAGCGCAGCACCGTTTACGAAACCTGGGGCTTCCATCAACGCATGAACCGGGGGTTGGGCATTAGCGTGTTGTTTGCAGGGGAAAGCGGGACGGGGAAAACGATGGCAGCGGAGGTACTAGCCAACGATTTGCAGTTAAACCTTTACCGCATCGATCTCTCCACTGTGGTTAGCAAGTACATCGGCGAAACCGAGAAAAATCTGCGCCGATTGTTTGATGCTGCCGAGGATGGCGGGATGATTTTGTTTTTCGACGAAGCGGATGCGCTCTTTGGTAAACGCAGCGAAGTCCAAGATTCCCATGATCGCTATGCCAATATTGAAGTGAACTACCTACTGCAACGGATGGAGTCTTTCCGAGGGTTAGCAATCCTTGCCACCAACATGAAAGACGTCCTCGACTCCGCCTTTCTGCGTCGGCTGCGATTCATCGTCAACTTTCCCTATCCCAGCTTTGATGAACGCCGTATTCTGTGGAGTAAGGTTTTTCCGTCGCAGACCCCGACGGAAGGGTTAGATTGCGATCGCTTGGCACGGCTCAATCTGACGGGGGGCAATATCCACAACGTCGCCATTAACGCTGCCTTCCTAGCCGCCCCCCAGAATACAGCCGTAACCATGCCTTTGGTGTTGCAAGCGGTACGGGTGGAACTACAGAAGCTTGATCGCCCAATTAATGAAGCAGAATTGCGCTGGCGAGTATGAGGAGAAATCCAGAACGATGGACATCCCAAACATCCAACTGCATATTGATCGACTGATTCTAGACGGCATCGACATTCCCCATGCTCAGCGTCCACTATTGCAGGCAGCGGTGGAAGCGGAATTAGGGCGGTTGCTGACGGAAGGCGGGTTAGGGTCGGAATGGCGATCAGGTGGTGCAATGCCCAGTATTTCAACACCTTCCATTCAGCTATCTCCTGACGGTAACCCAACCCAATGGGGACAACAAATCGCTCAATCCGTCTATGGAGGAATCGGCTCATGACTCGCCAGACTGCGACCCAAACGCAACAGCAAACGCCAGCGACTTCCTCCTTCTCGAAAGGTGGAATTTTACAACGGCAGTGTGCATCTTGTGGACAGCACATGATCGCGGGTGGAGAGTGTTCAGAGTGCGCAAAGAACAAAGGTGGTTTACAACGGAAGCTGAAGATTGGTGCCAGTAATGATCCACTGGAACTAGAAGCCGATCGGGTTGCGGATCAGGTGATGGCAGCATCGGCACGTCCAGCAGTGAGCAGCACACCACCTCGCATCCAGCGGTTTATGGAGCAAACGGTGGGGCAAGTAGATTTGGAGGCACCCGCCAGCGTAGACCGTGTTTTGTCTAGTCCTGGCAGCCCGTTGGAGCCTGCGTTAAAGCAGGATATGGAGCAGCGATTTGGGCAGGACTTTTCGCAGGTGCGGGTACATACTGATGCGGCGGCTGAGCGATCGGCGAATAATGTGAATGCACTTGCCTATACGGTAGAACACAACATAGTGTTTGGTGCGGGTCAGTTCGCGCCAGGGACGCACGAGGGACGGCGGTTGATTGCCCATGAGCTGACGCACGTGGTGCAGCAAGATACACATGCCTGGCCAGCCGGTGGCACCGTCCAACGACAGCCTAAACCAGTGGCAAAGGGTAAGAAACCTGCCACGAAAAGCACGGCAGCAACTGCGCCCAAGCTGGATCTAACGCCTTCCAAGAACGGCGCGCCGTGCGCCTGTCTGATGGTGGTCCATAATGACGAACGCAACGCACGCAAGACGGCCGGGCTGATGCACGCAAACTGTTCCTACAATCTCGCACTCATCAGCCCTGATACCAGTGGCCGTTTGATCAAAATTCCCGGGCAGAAAGGATCGATCGATCCGAATTCTCTCTTTCCCCGCGAGATTGCCGAGAAGTGTATAAATGATGAACAGGTCTGCCGCGATTTCTTGACCAGTAAGTCCGGAACCACGGACAAGGATGAGATCGAACAATTTGTTCAGACCCAGTTTTTTCTTGCCGTCAGTGACTGTTCCAACGGATTCTCTTTGCCGGTTGTTGCACTGCATAACAACGACGTCGAAGATACAAAAAACTACCTGAAAGAGAAGGACAAGAAGGGTGTCAGCGATCTGAAGCTGGATGTGGATAAGAAAACCAAGGAAACCGGTGATGACCAAGTCAATAAACTGAAAGATCTGATCAAGAAGAAGTTTGGCGAAAGCGTCAAGACCGAAATTATGGAGACATCCGGCAAGACCAATATCTTCCGGTGGTGCGCCTCGAAGGATCTGTCGCAATGTCATATCGGGGATCCGGATCATCCCGATAACGTGACATGGGTAACAAATGAAAAAGACTTCGCCGCACTCAATAAGAAGGATATCAATGTAGCGCTGCAAAGCGAGGTGCCAGCGTCTAAGAAAAGCGAATCGGAGGGCGATTTGTCCACGCTTTTCCTGCTTCTGAAAGATATTTTGAATATCCGGCTCACTAAGGTAATTGGGACGCTCGAGAAGAAACAGGAAGCAGATTGGAAAGAAATCGATCAGATCTTTGACGACCTGAAAAAAATATTTGAATTCCACGATCAATCCTTTACCAACACCTTGGATCGCCTCCTAGAGATTTTGAGATTGTTGCTTGACATACTGTCAAGCAAGCTTCTACTGCTCACCGCACCCATCGCCACTAGAGCGCGCATTGAGAAGCTGCGATACGTCAATATCGAATCACCGGGAAAGAGGCTAGGAGACCAGACCGATGCAGAGCGAATCCGAAATTATGAAGCCATCATTGAAGTGCTAAAGGCTACTGGGTTGCACTGCTGTGGAGACGATCCGAAGAAGGCAGAGGAGAGCATCAAGGAAGGATTGAAGGAAAAATGAGCGACAAGAGAATGGCCTAAGTAACTCGCCCTTAGGTTGGGCCGAGGTACGAAACCCAACATCTGCAAGGGTTACATTCCCGCTAACCTAGCCTACAATGCGATCTCAATCTGCACAGAAAGGCGATCACCACAATTATTTGGTCAAGTATGAGCGATCTCGGCTTGAGGAAACGGGCGATCGCAAGAGTAACAGACATGCAAGCGATTGTTCGAGATTTTAAGTCTATTGTCAGTTGAGCAAGGGGAATTGAATTCATGACACAGCGATCAAGCAGTCAAACCGATATCACACCATCCTTCACTCCAGTTCAGACAGGATTGCTGCAACGCAAGTGTCTCTCTTGTGGTCAACATGCGATCTCGGGTGGAGAGTGTGCGGGTTGTGCGAAAAGAAAGGGTGATTTGCAACGGAAGTTGGCGATCGGGTCAAGTAATGATCCGTTGGAATTGGAAGCCGATCGGATGGCGGATCAGGTGATGTCAGCACCAGCACATCCGGCAGTTAGCGACGCTCCGCTACGAATCCAGCGCTTCACCGGACAAGCGACCGGACAGGCAGATATGGTGGCACCCGCCAGCGTAGACCGCGTGTTATCGAGTCCTGGCAGTCCTTTGGAGCCTGGGTTGCAGCAGGATATGGGGCAGCGCTTTGAGCACGACTTTTCGAGGGTTCGGGTACATACTGATTCAGATGCCGCGCGATCGGCTCGGGAGGTGAATGCCAATGCCTACACGGTGAGGCACGATATGGTGTTTGGTGCGGGTCGGTTTTCGCCTGGCACACATGAGGGGCGACGGTTAATTGCCCACGAACTTACACACGTTGTGCAACAGAGCGGAGGGCAGACGACCCGCCTCTCGCGTCAAAATAAAGAGAACGCGGAAGAAAAAGAAGAAACCGTAGACGAAATGAAAGGGGCGGTGGTCTCGCAGATCATCGTCGGTCTTGGCAACGCGCGGGTTCTCTTCGAGACCAGCAAAGGACGCGTCTACGGCACAGTTAACACGGATCTCGATCCGGGCACGTACATGGTCGAGGCGGACTTAGTGCACAAGATTTGGGTCATTAAAGAGCCACAGGTCAAGCCGGGCTATCGATTTTGGGTCGATCTGGTGGGCGCTTTGCCCTGGACCATGAACTATCCGCAGAAGCTGTCGCTGGTGGTGGACGCGGGCGCACTGCAATCCGATGACGAGAAGGCCAGCCAGGCCGCTGCGGTCGCGCGCAATGAAGCCGAAGTCGTCCCCTGGCGCGACGTGCGCGCCAGCTGGGCCGACAAGCGCGGCTCCTTCATCAGCGCCGCCAGCGATCCTGCGAACAAGCTCGATGCGCACCAGATCTACCAGATCTGGCTGCGCGTCTGGATGGAGAAACAGGCGCGGGCGAACGCCGACTTTGACGCCATCGACAAACAGATGCGCTCGGCACCGAACAAAGCCGAGCTCATCAACAAAATGAGCTGGTTCAAATACGGCAAACGTAAGGGGTTGGGCGAGGATTTTCAGCCATACATCGATGCGTCCGATCACAAGGATGCGGTCAACTTCCTGTTTGGAAACCTCCGCGAGGTACTCGACTGGCTCGAGAACTACGTCGATATAATGAAGAATCACGTGACGCTAGAGCAGGTGAACGCCAAAGCGCTGGAGATCGCGCGCGACAAAGCCAACTTTCAACAGTATTTTGCGCCCATCATCCTTGGCGTGATCGGGATGACGCGGGTCGGCGGGGGCGGCGTGCCCCGCGAAATGAAAGGTGTGACCGAGCCGAGACCACGGCAAGGTTCCGCCGTGAGCGGTCGACCTCCGACACCACCTGGCGAGAACGCCGCCACGACTGGAAAAACGGCGACTAAACAGAGGACTCCTGTCCCTCGACCACTCCAAGGCGGCGGTGGAGGGGATCGTACACGCTCGGCGCAAGCAGCAGGACAAACATCAAACCGGGGGAGCAAGGGCAACCTGGAGGGACCGCTCGGTCCCAGGAAGCCCGAGACTACGCCATTGGGTCAAGATGTTGCCGCGCGAGGTGAGAACCTCAATGCCGATGCGCTGAATCGGCATATTGGGAGGACAGTGCAATCGCCCGAACTAGTGCCGGAGGTCAAGGAACAGTTGGCTACCGCTCAAAAGCAGGACGGGTTGAACCCCGCAAAGAACCCCGACCACCTCGTACAGGGACGCGGGGGTGTCTGGCGGGTGTGGGATTCATGGACCCCGCAGGGTCGTACTGCCGAAGTGAAGTCAGTGCTCGGGGCCATTCGTGACAAGGTCACAAAGAGGCAGACGGTTCGTATTGCCATAAACCTGGATGGTGTAGAGAACAACGGCCGGGCGTTCGCGCATGATCTGAAGACCGCCATCAAAGCAGATCAGATGAAGCCATCTGCACAGCAGGATACGGGTGGCATCAGGGAAGTCGTCATTGTTAAAGGCGGGGAAGTCATCCGTGTGTTTCCGTGAGTTCGATCACCAATCTCTCGATATGATCGTACTTTGGGCTAAGGGGAAAGGGGCGATCTAGGGTGGGTTGTTTGGGAAAGGGCGATTGTAATGGGGAAGAGAGGGGCGATTGTGGATGTGTTGTTTGGGAAAGGGGCGATCGCTGGCTTGAAAAATTGTAAGGGCGATCGCGGCTGTTGAGAGAGGAGCGATCGCCCCAATCAACCCAACTCTGGCGGATGTTCACCCAACTTAACCCACATTCCCCTTGCCCGAACTAATGCCGGACGATTCATCTGTAATGCCACAATTGTAGCTCGACCAACCGCTGTTAGTCCCCTCATTTCTCTCCCGCTCTCACTCCAAGCAAAATGCTCTCTCCAAACTTGCTCCTGGGGATGAAATAACGCAACCGCTTCGCCGCTTTCTGGATCGATGGCAGTTTGGCGATCGCCCTTATAGCGATTACACGATGGGCAGGCAAAACAAAGATTCTCAAACACCGCTTCTCCACCCGCTGAGACAGGCCGAATATGCTCAAATTCAAACGTCATCGCCGTTAGGAATTCTGCTGTCCGGCAATAAGCACAGTACTCACCGAAGCGATCGCGAATTTGTCGCTGTAACTCAATCCGAATATAAACACTCACGCTGCCGTTGTACCCTCTTCCCAGCACTTCAGCGTATATCTAGCGCGAGTTTTAAGAATTGTTAATTGATCCGACTTTGCTAACAAGTCATCTAACTCAGCAACCTCATCAGCGCAGAGCAACAATGCGGCATTTCTCGCCACTAAATCATCTAAACGAGTTTGGTCTGCCACAGCCAATTTACAACTTGCCAGGGCTTTTAACTCATCTACACTCAAACCAAGCAGACATTCCTCATCTAACCTTAAAGGATTAACAAGTCGAGAATAGGTGTTCAAGTCCAACAAAACCCCAACTCGTTCCCCTTGCTGATTTGTTACGTATTGTACTGGCTCGGACATATCAGGAATTTTCAGAAGACAATGTAATTTTAGCACAGCAATCAATAGAAAAATCTCGTCATTTAACTGCGATCGCCGCTCTTGTAGAGATCGCCCATTAGGATTGTTTGGTTCAGAGATAGCGAGGTGATCGTTAGAAAAAAGGAGGGCGATCGCAATGGGAAAGAGAGGGTGATCGCCCCTCCTTGAAAACTCACCCCCCGCAGCAAAAACCTGCTCTGCCGTCAAATCCAACTCTGGAAAGGCTAAAGAAATAATGCGATCGCTTGTTCAGGTTTAATGCGAGAGAGAAGGACGAGCTTTCAAGTCCCCTTCATAAAACTGATTCAGGAGAACCACCATGCCCCAACAAGTCTCAATGGGAGCCACCCTCCAATGCATCCCCTGGGGAATCGCCCCCAGTACCCTCATCGTCACGCCCCAAGGCCCCCCCAAGATTGCTGGAGCCACCCTCGCTGCCACC
>JBAVRC010000980.1:0-4051 GCA_049694615.1 Thermosynechococcaceae cyanobacterium
GGGTGATCGCCCGTTGTAAGGCAAGCCGCGATGCAACATTGAGAACGGTCTGATATTGTCCGGCAGCAGAGGCTTGCGGGGAATCTTCGCCGATGGCCGAGGAGCGCACGGCCAAGGAATGGTCTGGGGTGGGATTCAGGGCACGGATCAAGGGTTCGGCATCATCGCCCGGTGGTAAAACCCAACCGTCGGGTACGGCATAGCCCCAGCGCTTCAGTTGAGACAAGGTGGCGGCTTTGGCCCCCACTTTATGGGGCTGTAAGGGCCGTTCTAAGGGGACTAAAGCACTGGTCCGATTCCGCAAAAATTCAAAGACAGTTTGGCTATCGGGTTGGGCTTCCGTCGCGGTGAGGGCAAGGTCGTCGCGCAACTGGGTATAAATCCAGGCCAGCAGACCCGAGAGGGCGATCGCCATGCCTGTTTCGGACAAACTCTGAACCTGGAGGGCGATGGTCAAGGGCAGCACCATCAAAACAATCCAGCGTCCCATGCGGCGATCGGGTGCAAAGGCGGTAATCCCCCCACTGAACACAAACACCAGTAAGGCCACGGGCCAACGGTAGGCAACAATGCCCCAAACCACATTGGTGGTGCCTGCGCCTTTACCAATCCAGTAACGTCCAGCCACTAAGGCCACTAAAGCGGCCAACTCCCAAACCGGATCCGGGGGCAACCATTGTCGTGCCCCCCAGACAACGCCGATGCCCTTGGCCGCTTCAAGTAAGACGGCCAAAATGCCAACGCCCGTACCGCCATGATAAAACGCAGCTGATACGCCCACATTGCGCGTCCCCAGTTCAGCTAATTTTTTGCCTGTAAAAAAATAGGTCATCCAACCCGTGAGTGGGATTCCGCCAATCAACGGACAGCCTACGACCAGAAAACACACCCCCACCCAATCCAACGTCATGACTTTTGACACGTCGGTAAATCCGACTCCCGTTCAGATGGAAAAGGGACAACACACTGTTGCCAAGCAGTAATGGGAAGTATTTTGATCGGCCAAGACACTTTTAATTCTAGATCGGTGGTTTTTTCAATGTCTTGGTGAATGGCAGCAGCATCCATCCCAATCCAAGATTTTGACCAAATGCTCCCTTCGACCTTGGCCGATGAAGTCACTTTAGAGTTGGGTGCTAACACAAACAGAGACAGGGGCGCACTGCCACTGAGGTTGACATCGGACGGCGTATACACAAACAGCTTGGCATTAGCTGAAGAGGGCGTAGAAGCTAATTGCTTAATAGCTGGAGTTGTTGAATTACCAGCTAATGTCACAGGTCCGTGGGCATAAATTGTGAGTTTTGAGTCCGAAGATAATTCAATTTTACTATTCTCGCTAGCTGCCAGAGATCCGTAGGCATGAATCGCAAGTTTTGAACCTGATGCCACTCCGATTTGGCTATCTTTTCTAACCGTCAGCGGTCCTTGAGTATAAATAGCACTTTCTGAATCTGACATCAGTGCAATTTGACTATTTTCACTAACAACCATCCCGCCATCTAGGTAAAGTGCTATTGTTTTAGATGTCATCTTTATTTGGCTATTTCCACTGACAACCACAGGGCCAAGAGCATGAATCACAAGTTTTGTATCCGATGCTAGTTCAATTTTACTGTTGCTAAGCGCTATTCCACCTTTTAGGTAAAGTACAACCGTTTTGATATCATCTTTTTTTTCGATTTTCAGAATTTTCCCATTCGTTAGATTTATGGATTTTTCATCATTTTTTGAAATTTCGTAAGATAGAATACCATCCTCATCAGCAGTTTGTGTATTTTCTGGCAACGACAGCGAATCCTCAATAGCGGATAACGGATAGACTGTGGGTCCCTTCTCCGGGATTGGACTGATTTCTTCAGCAGGGAGGGACGGAAAATTGTCACCCGGTGTCGATTGATAGACAAAGTTGGGTTGCAGGCGATCTTTTAATTCGGTAACTTTTGGCGGGAGGGGAGGGTCCGGGTTAAAACACGTTGAGTCGCGCAGATTTGCGTTGATCTGAACTGAACTAGAGGCACCGGAATCTACATGTGTGCCGATCCAAAGACCGGGTGGAGAACTGACACCGGGTTGATCTGAAACCTTAAAGTTAGCCTTCAACCGAGTGGTAGGAGTTTTATCCGAGGAACTGCCATCGGGGGTTTGATGTAATTGTAATCGCCCTTCCACAATCAGTTCTCCCTCAGGAGGATTGGGAGGCGATACACTGTTATTTGCCGGGATGTATCTGTAGCTCATCAGACGATATTGGCCATCGCTAGGGCTAGTGCTGACATTAGTCCATGTTCGCTTGGCGTAATTTTGCACGAGCGTTGCTGGAGCATTAGGGGCTGCACTACAAGGATCGATGTCTTTATTAAGCGCTTTAGTCCACAAGACGGAGACACTACAGGGGGCCTGAGAACAAGAAGTCGCGAGGGAACGAAAGCGAGTGAACAGGGATTGAAATTGTGCGACACCAGCTTCGGCAGCGGCAAGGCTCCGATCATTGTCTTTGCGGGCGATCGCTATAATTCGGTTTTGGTGCGATCGCTCAACCACCATAAGGCCCAACAGAATGACAATGAGTCCGACCCCTATCGCAAGGGGAAATACAAATCCTTTCTCCGAACGAGGCACATTCATAGCAAGTGAGTTGCGGATAAAGCGGTAACTGGGTTAGGGAGGGATAATATCCTCGTTATCCATAGTAGGGCAAGACTTCCTGCCAGTGGGGTCTCATACCCTGTTGCCAAGCCTGCCAGCCTAGGGTCAATAGAGATTGGCCCAACAATTGACTATCTAGTGCTGCTGGGGCAGGTTGTTCTAGACAAACATCACAGGCAAAGGGCATCTGATCCAAATAAGAAGACCAGTCCTGCGTCGGCAACAAGCGATCCGAACTGAGGGGGATTAGCCCGCCCGCCTTCACCGCGACTTCATACACGGCTCCGTACAGGTAGCCTCTTTGTCCAGGTTGACTAACCGCAACCACCCACCGATCTTCAATGCCGCGTTGCACCGCCTCAATCCATGCGGCGATCGCCAAGTTGGACCAGCTAAACAAGGGAATCTGTAACTGTTGCGCTAGGGTTCGAGCCGTGACCACTCCCATCCGAGTCCCCGTAAAACTGCCGGGCCCCTTCAATACAGCAATCCAGGCTAAATCAGACCAACTTTGCGGTTCGATAAATGCCTTTAAAAGGGGATGCATCTGGCTAGACATGGCCCGTTCTAGATGCCAGGATTGAATACGAGGGGCCTCCACCGCCGTGCCAAGGGCGAGCGTTAGCGCAGCGCTCGTGGTATCGATGCTCATGCCGTATCGACTCATTGGATGCTCAAATCTGGAGGGTTCTGGTATTGTATGGGCCGCATTGAGCCTTGTGAAAACTTAAGTAACCCGTTGTGGGGTATTGTCATAATAAGATTTATGTAATCGCTGATGGGATACAAACCTAAACCAAGGCTTGTGCAGTCTTTTGCAGCAAATTGCTCATTCATTGCCAGGAATTGGCCAAAACTGCAAATCCATCAGAAAAATGTCTCTTGCCTTGCACAGTGTGTCATGATCGCAAGTCATTGTGCTTGACTTAGCTCTGGTTTTGCAATACTTGAATGCAACCTTTTCCTGAAATTCCCTTTGAGTCGCCCACGGAAGCAGATGTGAGTCTGCAACTTTTGTTATTTGTCGATAAGCGATCTAGTTCTAAAGAACAGCTTCGGCAAGTACAAGATTATTTAGAAACGTTACGGGCTAACGACTCTTTCGACCTTCAAGTCATCGATATTGAAGACCAGCCCTACTTGGCCGAATACTTCAAGCTGGTTGCTACACCTGCCTTGATTAAAATCCACCCTGAACCCCGGCATATTTTGGCAGGGAACAATTTAGTAGCACAGCTTGCCGAATGTTGGCCTCGCTGGTATCAAACATCGGTGAGTACAGAATCCAAATCGACTGCAAAAAAATCCTTGGCGCAGTCTGTGCAACTGGTACGGCTTTCGGACGAAATTTTTCAACTTCAGCAAGAAAATGAAGAACTTCAGGAACAAGTACACTTCAAAG
>JBAVRC010000981.1:0-4283 GCA_049694615.1 Thermosynechococcaceae cyanobacterium
GCACCCGCTGCTCAATGTTGTGATACTCAAACCGCACACTAAACCGAATCCGACGCATAAAGGCGCTATCAATCGCGTTGGGCAGGTTCGTCGTCAAAATGGCCAAACCGCTATAGGCTTCCATGCGCTGCAGAAGATAGCTGACGGTTTGGTTGGCATATTGGTCTTTAGAATCTTTGACCTCATTGCGTTTGCCAATGACTGCATCTGCTTCGTCAAAAAGCAACACCGCCCCTGACATCTCCGCTGCATCAAAAACGACCTTGAGGTTTTTCTCCGTTTCGCCAATATATTTGCTGATCACCTGACTTAAATCCACGCGGTACAGGTCTAAGTCAAGGTCTTTGGCAATGATTTCAGCAGCGGTGGTTTTGCCGGTGCCAGGGGGGCCATAGAACAGGGCGGTGACGCCTTTGCCGCGATGAGTATTACCGCCCATTTGCCAATCGTCATAGACGGTGCTGCGATGTTGGATGGCGGCAATGATGCGTTTGAGGGTGTCGATGGCTAGGTCTGGCAGAATCAATTCATCCCAGGTCGTTTTGGGTTCTTGGCGCTCGACTAAGCCTTCGAGTTTGGCGCGCGATTGGGTGCGGCAGATTTGCCACAGGGCTTCACTGATGATGCTGGGGTCTGGGGTTTCGGCATAGGTTTGTTCTAACTGGGCAACGGCCTGTTCGCTGATGTTTTTAATGGCTGAAGCACTGAGGTTGAACTGGGCGACAATGCCCTTGAGTTTGTTGTCTAGGCGATCGGCCACAAAGTTCAAATGGGTGCGCCATTGGTGAAGCTGTTCAGAAACGGTCAAAGACGGGATATCAATGGCATAGAGTGGGCAATCCTGTTGGGGAATGCGTTCGGACACCCCCAGCACCAGTGGGGTATCTAGGATGGTCAAGAGTTCTTGAAGAATCTGCCATTGTGTACTGGGCAGTTTTGTGGGGTCATGGCATTGGATGAAGAGGCCGCGTTTGTAGACCATGGCTTTGCGTTGCCAGTCGAGGATCCACTGTTGTTGCGCTGGAGGTTGGGTGGGCAGGGAGTTGACGTTGAGACTGTAGGGTTGGGCACCGATGTGTTGGCAGGCGATCGCAAAGAGGGCGCGTTGGGCATTGGGGTCGTTGCTGCACAGTTGCAGGGGTGGGAAGGAATCGCTAGCATTCCATTGGGCAAGGATTTGGTTGATGACCGTATGGGAAGAGTCGGAGAGCAGATCGGTATCGATGGGGATCAGTTGAGGATGGGTAAGGGCACCAAAGGTAGGGTCGTTGTAGGGCAGACCCATCAGAAATTGCAAGGCCCAAGGGTCAATTTTGAGGGGGGCAGCGATGAGATTCGCTCGAGCATCAGCGCTAACATCAACCAATTTCCAGCGAAAGAGGGGCAAGCTGCGGTCGAAGACTTGGGTGGTGCCGTGAGTCGAAAGGCTGAGAACCAGATGGAGATTAGGCAGCGCATAGCGACTTTGGCCTGACAGTTGGCTGAGCAGTTCGTAGCAGCGATAGTCTAGCTCAGCACAAGCACAGACAATCAGAATTTCTTGTTCTAGAGGCGACAGATTGAACGTCTGAGCCAGAATGGTAAGGGCTGAAGTCCCCAAGTCTGTTATTTGCGCAGGAACAGCAGATTCAGTAGAGCCAGCAGTGGCCCTAGCGAGTTCAGGATTCACATACTGTTCAAGACGCAGACGTATTTGGGTCACAGCCTGACCGAGTTGATGTTGACTGTGGACTGGCCAGTTCATAGAGAAGATTTTGTATACTGCTGAAGAATGGCTTCAGGGTATCGAAATTTTTCAACAATTGTCGAGGTCAGCCATGGCAGAATTTGCAGAGCGCGAAAAACGACCCACCCCCGCCATCGAGTCGCCCCAAACCGACTGGCCAAAGCCTCAACGGTTTGCGCCTGATGTAGAAGAAGACCCCTATGCCGGATATCGCAAAGGCTATGGCCGGAACTTTCCCCAACTGCGCGACGCCTACCGCATCGAAGACCTCCTCGCTGGGAAACCGCAACAGCCTAGCCCCCACCCCACCCCGAAACCAGAAGCCCCCACCTTTTCACAAACCGATCGACGCTGGCAACTGAAAGGGTCCAAAGCCGCCGAGGTCATCACCGTAGAGCAAGACCCCCATCGACCTGGATGGTATCGCCTCCGGGTTGAAGCCCAGGGACAAATCACAGGCAAGGGGACAATATCAGCCCAGGAACTTGCCAAACTCGACTTACATGGTGGGCAGGGGCGCGATGTCTTTGCGTTCATTGGCCAGATGCCAAAAGGAATGCGGGTCTATGGGGATAGTGGGCCGGATGTGTTCCTCAAAACCCAAGAGAATGAGCGGTTAGCAATTGACGGCGGGTCTGAACTCGATGCAGTTTACACCACCCCAGGTGTAGAAGATCGCAACTTTAAGCCCGTCCCTGAAACCCCCGTTCAACAATTTCAACGGGAACTTAAGGAAAATGCAGTTGCCCGGTTGCAACAAAACCAAGCGCGACTGACTCAGGTCCAGAACACCTATCAAAATACGCAACCGAGTAATGGACAATGGAGCACCTTACGGACCCTAGCCGCCCGCGACCAACAGCTCAAACAACTTCAAGACCAAACCAGCCAGGAGCTAATGACCCTGGTAGCAAAAAAAGAATTTAGCAATAGCCCCTTGGGTCGATTGGTAAATCAGACCCCCCTTGGAGAGATGCTCGGATTACCCAAATCAGACCCCATCAACAATCAACTGTTGCTGAATGTATTGGGGATGTCTCCGCAGGCCGTAGACCCCAAGTATCGAGAGCAATTTACCGCCCTGCGTGAGCGAATGGAGTTGCTCTACACAGTGCGTCAAGAGATGCGAGCGGTACATCCAGCCATAGCGGTGATTGATACTGCCAAAGCCGCAGAACTGGAAAACACCCCGGAAAACAATGCCATCCTCTACCGTCAGATGAGCGAAGGGTTTGATGGAATGCGTGAGGGGATGAACAAGCTCTCAGCGGCGGTGACCCAAGACCCCAGTAAAGCCTTATTGTTTGATGCCTTAGTGCCACAAACTCTGGGGATGTTTAAGAGTCCCCAAGAGCAGCAACAAATCCAACAATGGCTTAAACAGCAACAGGACAAAGATGCGGCGCTGAAGCTCATCGGTGGCTTAGGGACATTGGGCCTAACCGCAGGTGGTTTCTTAGCGGGGCCGTTAGGTTGGGGTGCCAATGTGGCAAGGGGTTTATTCCTGGGTGGGTCGATACTAGGGGCAGCAACAGCGGCCTATGAGTTTCCGCAACTGCAAATGATGGATTTAGCCGCCAAGGCGGGCGAGGCAGGGGGTGATAAGCTGACGAATCAGACCCCTGAAGAGGCGCGGATGAATCTGATCCTCGGCTATGGGAATTTAGCCTTAGCGGGATTGGATGGGGTGGCGTTAGCCCCTGCGGTGGTGGCGAAGCTGATGAAGGTGCCCTCTGTGGTTAGAGCGGCGGGGTCGATGACTCAGGCTCAGAGTCGGGTATTGCTCAATAGTCTCAGTCGCCTCTCAGGGGATGTGACGGATGCGGTCCTTGAGAAGGTGGTGCAGGCGATCAAGGGAGGAGCGACTGAGGTTGAGTTGCCAGGAGTGGGCAGGATTAAGCTCAGTGAGCTGGATGATAATCAGCCGATGCGGATGCAGGGGACTGCGCGATCATCCGGGGGGACTGGCACGGCAGCAAATATCCCGAAGGAAATTGTCGACAAGTGGTCTAAGACCAAGAATTGGAAGGAGGTTGAACAATTTATCGGGCAACAAGCCGGGGCTGATCTGCCAGATGGATATTACTACCGAACGTTGAAGAAAGGCACTCCAGACGAGCATGTTGTGATTAACCGTCCCTGGGGTAAAGGCAATGATGCTGAGACGGTGCCGCTTCAGATTGGTGAAGATGGAACGTTTCAGGTCACCACCAAAACCACAAACCGGATCAGTAAGCCAGCGGCGATGCGTAAGAATTTTGAGAAGGCGTATGGCAAGCTTCAGCCTGGGTATTGGATTCATCATCTAATCCCGGATGAGATTATGCGAAGTAATGCATTTGCTAAGTTTGCACGACAGGTTGGCTATGACCTTGACCGCGCTAGCAATTTGGAGGGGTTAGCAGGAAAGGAGGAGTGGGCGAGGATTCAAACTGGACAAGCTAAGGCTCCAGGAAAAGGCTATAGCGATGCGGTGGGGCATTGGTCGAGTCATGACAAGTACTCAAGGCAGGTTTCTGATTACCTGGATCTCCGGTATAAGGAGCTTGAACAAGAA
>JBAVRC010000982.1:0-3693 GCA_049694615.1 Thermosynechococcaceae cyanobacterium
AAGCCAAAACAATTTTATTTTAAACTATCATCCTGTAGTCAATATAGTTACAAATAACATTACTGGTCTAGAAGTTTTACTGCGCTGGGAACATCCAGAAGATGGGTTAATGTCTGCGGCACAGTTCATCCATCAAATAGAAGGCGATAAAACATTTATTTTTGTTGGGGAGTGGATATTGAAAAAATCACTCAATCAATTAAAATATTGGCACGATTTAGGGTTAAAACCTCTAACTCTGTCTATGAATTTGTCGTCCCATCAGTTCTATGAACCAAATCTGGTTTCAGTACTGAATACAGCATTAAAGAATATAGACATAGATCCATATTCTTTTGAATTGGAAGTCACTGAAAGCACAATCCTGAAAGATAAATCATCTTCTCAACGGATCTTATTGGATTTGCAAGATTTGGGCATCAAAGTTGCTATTGATGATTTTGACATGGATACGTTCTCTATAAAGGAGCTGAGGAAATTTGCATTCAATACAATTAAGATCGATCAACAGCTCATTCATAAGCTTACTTTGAAGTCCGACGAATTTGTGAAAATTCGATTTTTGATGTCGATGGCAGAGGACTACAACCTCAATGTCGTTGCTGAGGGGGTTGAGACGAGGGAGCAGCTTAATTTACTGCGATCACTCGATTGCGAAACTGTCCAAGGATACTTGTTCGATTATCCGCTTTCAGCAGAAGACGCCACCGATGTACTTAAGTCGAACTGGCTGGGGCGTCAATAAAAAGGCCCTAAAAGAAATAGGCGGCTATAGCCGCCTATTAGATCTCAATTAACCTACTGAACCATTAGTAGCGATAACCTGAGCTACCGGGTTTTTGCACAATGAAGCTCATGACCTGACACTGTTTTACGTTGTCAAATGCCACAATCCGAATGTAAGAGTTAGGGTACTCGGATTTGCACTGTTGCACTTCGCTCAGGACCTCTTGGGGGGAACGGCAGTTGAACAGGGGTAACTTCCACATGGTCCAGTAATACTCTTCCGGGCGAGGATCTTCAGTAAACTCGATACAAGGGAAGTAGCCTTGATCCATTGTGTACTGAATCTGACGCGCAATTTGTTGATCGCTCAAGGGAGGCAAGTAGGAAAAAGTTTCGTAACGGCGCTCAATGGGTAGCGTTTTCATCGGATTCCTCAGTTGAATTTCAAAAAAAACTGTAGCTTTAACGCAAACTAGGGAGCAGCGTCTTCAGAAGACTCGCAATGGCCGGATGAGGGACTGATTTCCTGTATGGGGATAACCTCCTCTACACTCAAGTCAACTTGCGTCATCCGCTCAAGTTGCTGCTTTCGCTGTTCAATGTTGAACTGCCTAACGGTGGTCTGCAACATTTCCGGCAGAAAGTCGGCAATATCGTCAGCTAAACTTTCCCGAACCGTCAAAATTCGAAAGGCTAGTTCCTGCCGTTCCTTAAACAAGGCTTGCAGAAAAACTTCTCCGTCTTTGATGCTTTCGCGAGAGGCAAACTGATTGAGCCAGTAAGCTCGCTTGGGCTCGGTTTCGTCCAATTGTTCATAGACGATCCGAACCGCTCGGTAGGTTAAATAGCTGATGAGCGTTTTGGTTGTATCTTTCGCAATTTGCTTGAGATCCATAGGGGTATTGAGATCCATAGAGGCTCAACGGAAGGTGAAGGATCAACTGATGAAGAGATATTAGTCTATTCTCGATCAATCCTTCACCCCATCCCACAGGAATCAGACTGCAACACCGTTTAGATGGTATCGACGGCTTCGAACTCGAACTTAATTTCTTTCCATAGTTCGCAGGCAGCAGCCAGTTCAGGACTCCACTTGCAAGCTTCACGGATGATGTCGCCACCTTCGCGCATGAGATCGCGACCTTCGTTTCGAGCTTGAACGCAAGCTTCCAGGGCAACCCGATTCGCGGTTGCGCCCGGTGCGTTGCCCCAGGGGTGACCCAAGGTACCGCCGCCAAATTGCAACACGGAATCGTCGCCAAAGATTTCCACCAGAGCCGGCATGTGCCAAACGTGAATCCCGCCGGACGCGACCGCCATGACACCGGGCATGGACGCCCAGTCTTGGGTGAAGTAAATCCCGCGAGAGCGATCTTGCTCGATGTAGTTTTCGCGAAGTAAGTCGATGAAGCCAAGGGTGATGTCCTTGTCGCCTTCGAGTTTACCCACAACGGTACCCGTGTGGATGTGGTCTCCACCCGACATCCGTAAACACTTGGCCAATACGCGGAAGTGCATCCCGTGGTTCTTTTGACGGTCAACCACAGCGTGCATGGCACGGTGAATGTGGAGCAACATCCCGTTGTCGCGACACCAGCGCGCCAAAGAGGTATTGGCGGTAAACCCTGCTGTAAAGAAGTCATGCATAATGATGGGCATATCGAGTTCTTTGGCGAACTCAGCGCGCTTCATCATTTCTTCGCAGGTGCCAGCCGTTACGTTGAGGTAGTGACCTTTCACTTCTCCGGTTTGGGCTTGGGCTTTGTGAATGGCATCGGCTACAAACAAGAAGCGATCGCGCCAACGTTGGAAGGGCTGGGAGTTGATGTTTTCGTCATCTTTGGTGAAGTCTAAACCACCCCGTAAGCACTCGTACACGGCCCGACCATAGTTTTTGGCCGATAGACCCAACTTGGGCTTAATGGTGCAACCCAACAGGGGACGACCATATTTGTTGATTTTGTCGCGCTCAACTTGAATCCCGTGGGGTGGGCCTTGGAAGGTTTTGAGGTAAGCGACTGGGATGCGCAAGTCTTCTAGACGTAGAGCCTTGAGCGCTTTGAACCCAAACACGTTACCCACCAAAGAGGTCAGCAGGTTGGTCACCGACCCTTCTTCAAATAAGTCCAACGGATAGGCAATAAAGGCAATAAACTGATCGCTTTCGCCAGGAACGGGTTCGATGTCGTAACAACGACCCTTGTAGCGATCCAGGTCCGTCAATAGGTCTGTCCACACCGTGGTCCAAGTCCCTGTTGAAGATTCGGCAGCCACTGCTGCACCCGCTTCTTCAAAGGGCACTCCCGGCTGAACCGTGACCCGGAACGCAGCCAGAATGTCTGTATCTTTTGGGGTGTAGTTGGGGGTGTAATAGGTCAACCGATAATCCTGTACACCAGCCTTATATCCGGCCTTTGATTGCGTTTGCGTTTGCGAGTATGACATTTGTCTCTTCCTGTAAGAATTCGAGCTGGATGGGCACGTCCAGATGCAATGAGAGCTACAGCCTAGGGGCTAGGCGCAGCCATCTTTCGTTGCTCGTCACTTTAGACCAAACAACACCAGGCCCTTGACACAGGACCGTTCATTGTCATGAGCTTCTGATAAAGCTTAAGAAATTTAGTGGGTTTGTCTATGGCTTACTGTTGACTGTAATGCAGAAGGGGACCAAATTCAATAAGTCAGATATCGAATGTGGTTTGCGGATTAATAAGTTTATTTTATGTTTTTAACGCTTCGTAAACTTTGTTACTGATTTTTCGAGAATGTTTACAAATGCTCCTGTCCGCATGGGAGATCGGGTCAATCGGACTCAGCACTCCATTGCATCCAATACCAAAACGACTCTAGGAGCGTCGATCTGACGCTCCTAGAGATATACACGGTCTTAGATCCTTTGAGAAGGTGCGAGGCAATGGGCCAATAGACAGAATCCGCTAGTCGATCCCGCGCAGCGCTGAGTTTTTT
>JBAVRC010000983.1:0-3188 GCA_049694615.1 Thermosynechococcaceae cyanobacterium
GTGCAGCGCCTACTGTACAAAGACGGAGAACGGGTCAAGGCCATAGAGGGATTGGACTTACTCCGCACTCAGCTTGTCCTAGAAATCGATACGGATGCGCCGCAATTGGCCGCCGACATTGAGGTCATTCCCGACGAAAAAGAGGCCAATGTGGCCCGACTTCAGTTGGTGATTTTGGAATCCTTGGTACTGCGCCGCGATGTGTCTGCTGACCAAACCCAAGGCAGCACGTTGACCCGCCTCCTCGTCGAAGACGGTCAGCAAATCGATCCGGGGGCAGTGGTGGCTCGGACCGAAATCAAATCCAAACAGGGCGGCGAGGTGCGCGGTATCCGTCGGGATGGCGAACCGATCCGGCGTCTGTTGGTGGTGACGGAACAAGATCTCGTGACCGTTGATTTAAAGGGGATTCAACCCTCCGTTCAGGTCAAGGATTTGGTGCGGGCAGGCGATGACCTTGCACCGGGCCTGAGTTCCCCGGAATCGGGTCAGGTGGTGGCGCTGGACGGAGACCAACTCACCCTCCGCATTGCGCGTCCTTACCTGGTGTCTCCGGGTGCGATTTTGCAAATCGACGATGGCGATTTAGTCCAACGGGGCGATAATTTAGCCTTACTGGTGTTTGAACGGGCCAAAACCGGAGACATCATTCAGGGGTTGCCTCGGATTGAAGAGTTGCTCGAAGCCCGTAAACCGAAGGAAATGTGCATCTTGGCCCATCGGTCGGGGACGGTGCAACTGTTATACAACGAAGACGACTCCGTTGATATTAAGGTTGTGGAACATGATGGCACCGTCACGGACTACCCCATTGGTCCCGGACAGAACCCCATGGTTTCAGACGGACAGTTGGTGGAAACCGGAGAATCCCTCACCGATGGTCCCATTAACCCCCACGATATTCTGGAAATTTATTTCCGGTTTAACCGAGAATCCAATGGTCTTTATGAAGCGGCCTTGATCAGTTTGCAAAAAGTCCAAACCTTCTTGGTGAACGAAGTGCAGTCGGTGTATCAATCCCAAGGGATTGACATTGCCGATAAGCACATCGAAGTGGTGGTGCGGCAAATGACCTCCAAAGTCAGAATCGACGATGGTGGCGACACCACCTTGCTTCCCGGCGAGTTGATCGATCTCTATCAAGCCGAGCAGGTGAATGAGGCGATGTCCATTACCGGCGGTGCGCCTGCTGAGTACACCCCGGTTTTGCTGGGGATTACTAAGGCATCGCTGAACACAGACAGTTTCATCTCAGCCGCCAGTTTCCAGGAAACCACCCGAGTGCTGACGGAAGCGGCCATTGAAGGTAAGTCCGATTGGCTCCGAGGACTGAAGGAAAACGTCATTATTGGACGTTTAATTCCGGCAGGGACTGGGTTTAATACCTATGAAGAGCTGTCGTCCGGTGGTCTTGCCGATATGGAATCAGCCTATGAAAATGGCGGATACCGGGATGACGAGGATGTGATTGACGATCACATTGCCCGAACCTACGGGATGGAGCATGTCTTTGAGGAATCGGTCGAACTGGTGGTTGATCCTGAGGACGAGTTGTTTGGCGGCAGTTCATCCTCCGGCAAGCGCTCTGAGTTAGGCCGCAATGCCTATGGCATTGATCCAGTGGATGACTATGCACTCATCGACGACTCTGTGGCAGAGCAGTTCGAGCCAGATGAGGACGATTTTTAAAGTTTCCCTGGATGCCCTAACCTAAAACAGACCGGATGCAACCCTGCATCTGGTCTATTTTTATGGAACAGACGAAGCGGCTTCAGGCGTAGTCTCTGCTGCTTCTTTTAAGGTTTCCCCAAGGGCCGTTGCGATCAGAGTGGGTTGACCGGAAACGGGCACAACCACGGTGACTTTAGCATCAGTGCCGTAATTATAGAGGGTTCCTTCCTCGGCACTTTTACTTTCCACGGGAACTGCCTTTAGGGCGAGGCGATTGGTTTTCCGGTTAAACAAATTCAGCCGAAGTTGCCCTGCTTCGCTAAAGATTCTCACCGCATAGGTGGGGGTTTTGAAGGCCACGATGGTTGTGGTTGCTGTCGTTTCGCTTGTGGGAGTTGGGGTGGCCGGGGTGGCCGAGGTGGCTGCTGGAGTGGCTGCTGGGGCTGGGGTTTCGGTGGTTTTTGGTGCAATCGCCGTTGTCGGTTCTGTTCCAGGAGGCTTCTCCGTTGTCGATGGCCCCTTTGCCGGCACGGGGGTTTCAGTGGGCTGTTTCGGCGGATTGGGTTGACTGGGTGCAATTGATTTTGGAGAGGCCGAAAGACGTGGCGGTGTCAGGGGAACAGGCGCAGCAGGTTTGGCAGCGGCTTGCGGTTTGGGCGTACCGAAAACTTTGATCAAATCGCCGCGAATCCACCCCGATTGACCGGACTTGTTGAGCTTGATGTGATACCAGGTCAAGCCGTCATTGCCAATACTGTGGCCCAAAACTTGAACGCGATCGCCCACGGTTCCAGCGGCAATAATATCGGCTTCCGTATTGGCTAATGACCGAACATTGATTTGGGCTTTGGTATCTTGGGCAATGAGCTCGCCCTCCTCGGCCCGCACGGGCAAACTCCAAGCCGAGACGGTCAAGAGACCGATAACTCCCCAGATCAAGATTGCAGATCGACAAAACACCATTCAACCCCCTCGCAACGCGACCATCGTAACGTTTGGGCCATTATAACGGACCGCTAGGACCGCATGATCTCTCAGAAGTAATCTGCAATCCCTTTGTTCCGACGAGGGTTGACTCTAAATCATTGGGAATGAGTTGAGCAACGCTTCTAGAGGAACCCTTGGAGCCAAAGGCTATCGATGGGCAGTCCAAATCCTAAGTAATACCGCAGGGCGATCGCACCGGTAATGCCCAAAATCAACCAGCCTGTGCTCATAAAATCTTGTTTCAAACTCGAAAACCCTTCACGCCACAGTCCAAAACTAATGACGACATAAAAGGGGATGTCGTTGAAGGCAACAACAATAATTGCGCCCAATGGCCCGAATAGCGAAAAGGCTAAGGGCAAAGCAACTAACATATAGACAAACTTGAGACAGTTGCCGATCGAGCCGTAGATCGGTTTCCCCGCTGCTAGGAGCACGGGTGCAATGGTCATGGGCAACATGCGGGGCCAATTGCCAAGGGCCAAGATCGGTAACATCCAAGCGGCTTGAGCGTAGCGATGGTCGTAGAG
>JBAVRC010000984.1:0-9233 GCA_049694615.1 Thermosynechococcaceae cyanobacterium
CCCCAATGGTTACCCTGAATCGGTTGTCTTAAGTGGGGTCGGGGATAAAGCTTAAAGCAGGACACTATCGGCCCTCACCCTAGCCCTCTCCCGCAGGAGAGGGGACAAGAGGTTGGCTCCCCTCTCCCGCAGGAGAGGGGTTGGGGGTGAGGGCAAGAGCGGTATTGCTGTCCCGCATTGAGTGGGCGCCCCGTAATAACACCCAAGATATCGACTGAAATACAAGAATTCGAGGGATTCCAAATGTTGAATCCGTCGTTTTATATCTGATTTAGAAACTGCTTCAATATGGTCATGAAACTCTATTGTGATTCGTTATTTAAGAATCGTGCGTGTAGCGTATGATCCTCAATGGTTTCAAGTGGCATTTTCTCATGACCCCTGCAAATTTTTCCGTTTAGCTCACTTCAACATAATTTCGGTATGGACTTCCCGCGTAACGGCTTGAGCTTCAGGGTGGCAAGGGTTCTTGAGTCACAACCAGAGTTTTTCGATCATCCGCTGCAAGCCTTGCTTAGGTACTGCCTCACCAACAATTTTAGATCTCCTTTAAAAGTACTAATTTTAGGAACAAGGAGTAGTTTGAACTTTGATATCTACATGAAGTTTTTTGCGAAGGACGTTGAGAATAATAGTCAAGTTATCCATGGTAGGATTACCTTTGGCAGATAACATCCGGTGAAGGCTTTTACTCGGCTTAGCAGTCTCAATTGCAAGTTCCTCAAAACCTACAGTTGAATTTATAAGATCTCTCAAGATTAGTCTCGCCATTTCAGGTTCTCCATTGAGAAAAAGGGAAATAGCTTCATCAAGTAAAGCTGCCGCAAATGTAGAATCTCTTTGAATACGTGCATTAACTGTTTCTTTGAAATCTCTTGTTAGTGTCATAATTTCACTTCTTCTTTTCAGTTTCATCATTTTTGTCTGAATTGATCTTTTTCTTTCGCTTTTTATATTCTTGGTACAGCTCTTTCGCTTTTTCAATATCTGATTGCTGACTTTTCTTGGTTCCACCTCCAAACAAGACAATAAGATGCTTTCCATCCTGAGCCAGATAAATTCGATATCCTGGCCCCCAATCAATTTTGTATTCACCAATCCCATCAAACCATTTGACTTTTGATGTATTGCCTAACTCTAGACGAGATTTAGCTACCGCCACTTTTGCCGCAGCCATAGGATCAAGAGCATCAAACCATTCTTGGTAGGGGCTTACACCATCTTCTCTAAGATATTCTCGGACTTCCATAGTAGATGTTATGGTAACTTATACGTTACCCATAGTCAACATCTACATGAAACTGAAAAATTAATGTTGTACCTAACATCGGAGTTGAGCCGCGAACGCCGTCTGGACGACATCGTCGGGCTAACGACGAGCGTTCGTCGGCTCTAACGCAGAGTTATGTCGCCTGCTTACAGGATACCCAAGCACTTTCATGTGTATAAATAGCAGGTCGAAATAACTCGTATTAGACGGACACAATCAGCCCATATCGCTTCACTGGCAATATAGACGGATACTCATCAGCCTATTCCAACAATTTGGCATATAGGCAGATACTTGTCCATCCATATCGCTGATTTCGTGATATAGGCCGATTCAATCCGCCCATACGCCCATCTGGGGATTTATACTGAATCCATCCGCCTATATTCCGTATTGGCGATATAGGCGGATAGCCGTCCGCCTATATCGCTCCTGGGAGATATGGACAGATAACTTCCGTGTTCTTGCAGATGCCTCGGCTTATTAACCTTTTTGATGATGAATGTCAACCTCTTTACATACATTCCACTCTGCAATAGGGTTGACCCAAGGAGTAGTCCACAGTGTCCCGCTTTACGCTCTTTCCTTCTAAAATATGCAAATTACCCTTACACTTTATTCGCTAGATAAATTTGTATTTTTCCGTTCGGCTAGCTTGAGCAAGATTTCAGCATGAACTTCCCGTGTGATGGGGTAAAAATAGGCCAAAATCAAACCGATGATCAGTGCCAAGGTGGGTAAGGGGCCGATCGCCACTCGAATAATCCACAGCACCGCATCGGGTTGAAGGGGCACCGCCTGTGCTGCATCAGGTTTAATATATCCGGCCCATCCTAAACTGGCCAACACGATCGCCACAGCCACACCCAAGCAAATTTTTTGCAGAAACACAATAAAGCTATAAAAAATACCTTCTCGCCGTCGCCCGGTGGTGAGTTCGTCTAGCTCAATCACATCCGGCAACATGGACCAGGGAATTAAATAGGCGACCGATACGCCAAAGCCCGCCAGGATCGCCATGCAATACATGAGGGTGGTTTGACCGGGCTGTAAAAAGAACAACCCAAACTGGGCAATCACCCACAAACTCATGCCCATGAAGTACACAGCCCGTTTGCCATAGCGATCGCTCAACTTGCTCCAGACAAACAACATGGCGATCGCCGTGCCTTGAACGCACAAAATTACCTGGACGGTGGCTAAGGGGCTGGCAATCCGCATCCAACTGGTAATGAAATAGGGAATAATGGTGGCGGTTAACTGGACGCTCAACCAAGAGCACAGGTAAATCCCGACCACATAGACAAAGGGGCGATTGCTAAAGGCAATCCGAATTTGATCGGGCACAGACTGGGTGACAGGAAGGTCTGCGGTGGGATGGCGATGGGCCATGAGGCGTTCGCGTTTGCGGGTCCCCCAGACGCACCAGTAGATGGGCAATACCGAGAGCAGCCCGCAGGTGATCCCCATCCAGAGGTACTGCTGGGCTTTATCCGTTGGGAAGAGGTGAGCAATAAAGCCAAAAATAATGACCGATAAAATGCTGCCACCAATAGAAAATGTAAACCGAAAGCTATTGAGGCTGGTGCGTTCGTCGTAGTCTTGGGTCAACTCCGGCGTCAATGCCGTGTAGGGCAAGTTGACCATCGTGAAGGCGGTATTAAACAGAATGGAAATCAGGGTGTAGTACCAAAACAACCCCCATTGGTTGGTCGCGGCATCAGCACTAAAGTGGGGCACAATCCATTGCAAAAAGAAAAAGATCCCGAGGGGAATGCCGCCCAGTAACATCCAAGGGTAGCGCCGTCCCCACTGACCAAAGGTAGTGCGATCGCTTACCACGCCCATCATGGGGTCGTTAAAAGCATCCCAAACCTTGCCAATGAGTTGGGTTTGGGCTGCCAATCCCGGCGAAAGTCCGGCCACATCGGTCAAAAACGGCGAGAGATAAAAAATAAGTAAGTTGGCGGTAATGGCCGATCCAGCATCCCCTGCCCCGTAAGCCAGCTTGGTGCCGAACTTCATTTTGGGATCTGGAGATGAAGGGGAAGGGGGTGATTGTGTCATGCCGCGCCTCAAAAAAGGTGGACCGTCTGTTTAAAGACATGCCATGCTCGGTTAGAGCCATTAGGATGATAGTCTACTGGCAGTTTTATTCGATACTTAGAGGCTGTTTGAACCGTCAAACATGATTATCCTTGCACTTGATCCCCCCTACCCCCCTTAAAAAGGGGGGGAATTGATCAAAGTCCCCCTTTTTAAGGGGGATTTAGGGGGATCTCTGAGCGTGCAGAATTCTGTCCAAAACAGTTCCAACAAGCTCTTACAGTTCCTTCACACAAAATCCCTATGACTGAGGCGCTTCTCTCCATTGAAGATTTGCGAGTGGCCTATCCACGCCATTCGGGCAGCGGTTCCCCTATTTTGCAGTGGGCGGTGGATTCCATTTCCTTGGCGATCGCCCCCGGAGAATGTGTGGGATTGGTGGGGGAGTCGGGCTGCGGTAAGTCCACCATTGGACGGACGTTGGTGCGGTTGTTGCCGCCAACCAGTCAGGTGGAGGGGCGAATTATCTTTGCCGGACGGTCTGTTTTAGGGTTGAATCCAACCGAGTTGCGGCAGTTTCGTGGGGAACAAATTGGGCTGGTGTTCCAAGATCCGATGACGCGGCTCAATCCACTCATGACGATCAAAGATCATTGTTTGGAAACCCTACAGGTCCATAACCCGCACCTCTCGACCCAAGCCGCCAAAAGCCAGGTATTAACGGCCCTAGCTGCGGTCAATATTCCCCCGGAGCGATGGGAGCAATACCCCCATGAATTTAGCGGCGGGATGCGACAGCGGGTGGCGATCGCCCTGACGCTCCTCCTCGAACCCAAGCTCATTGTGGCAGACGAACCGACGACCAGTTTGGATGTAACCGTCTCGGCCCAAATTTTGGCCGAGTTGACCCGGCTGTGTCGTGATCGCCAAATGGGATTAATTTTGATTTCCCACGATCTGGCGCTGGTGAGCGAACATTGCGATCGCGTGGCGGTGATGTACCAGGGCAAAATTGTAGAACTGGGTCCGGCTGAACAAATTTTGCGATCGCCCACCCATCCTTACACCCAGTCCCTGTTGCAGGCAGCCCTGCATCTCCAAACTGAAGCGGTGGAGGCGATTGCCCCCTCGGAACCAGCCAAGCCTGTACTGCTAAAACTAGAAGCCCTGCAACAACACTATGACTTGGGTTCCAATCCCTTGGCACGGCTCTTTTCCAAAACAAAATCCAGCCTCATTCGGGCGGTGGATAATGTCACCCTGGACCTGTATGCGGGGGAAACTTTGGGGTTGGTGGGCGAATCAGGCTGTGGCAAAAGCACCCTCTCGCGCACTATTTTGCAGTTGGTTAAACCCACGGGGGGCAGGGTTGTATTTAATGAGGTGGACTTGGCCCAGTTGAGTCCCAAGGCCATGCGATCCTATCGGCGGGAACTGCAAATGATCTTTCAAGATCCCCGTGCTTGCCTCAACCCCATGATGAAGGTGGGTCAAAGTATTGCTGAACCCTTGTTGATCCATCGACTGGCTTCCCCCCAAGCGGCAATCGCCCAAGCCAAGAAACTCTTTGAGCGCGTCGGGCTGACCCCTGCGGACGATTTTTACGAGCGCTTCCCCAGCGATTTGTCGGGCGGGCAGTTGCAGCGCATTGCGATCGCCCGTGCCTTGATTACCCATCCCAAGCTCATCATCTGCGACGAGCCGGTGAGTATGTTGGATGCCAGTATTCAGGCCCAGGTGTTGGATTTAATGCAGGATCTCAAGGACGAGTTTAATTTGACCTATCTGTTTATTACCCATGATTTGTGGGTGGCCCGGTTTTTCTGCGATCGCATTGCGGTGATGACGAAGGGGCAGATTGTTGAGTTGGGTCCGACGGAAGAGATTTTCCAGAATCCGCAACACCCCTACACGCAGAAACTGCTCAACGCTGCGCCACTGTTGGCACGGTTGCAATAAGCCCAGGATGTGGGTCATTTTGCCAGGGTGATCGCAGCGTTAATGGGTTTGCAACCAATGTGCGAGGTCAGCAGGTTCTGAAAAGTCCAAGAGGGCTTCACCGAGGGCTTCTAGTCGATCTAGGGATAGGGATTCGATTTGCGATCGCACGCCTGCATCCATGTCGCCGATGCGGCGTGTGAGAAGGCGAAGGATGAGGGCTTGTTCACGTTGTAAAGCTTCTTGGAAACCCTCTAGCCGCCCCTTCAGTACACCCTCTTGCTGAATTTCTCGATACCAAGGCGATTCGCGTAGTACTACCATATCCCACCGCAGAATTTGACTGACTAATTCCGTATCTAACACAAAGCTAGCAAAGAAACCCAGTAACGGTTCCAATTCGCTCAAGGATTCATCCAACCGCAACAGACGTACGGCCCTTTGCACAACTTCAGGTGTGCCGCCCCCCTGCAACACAGGCACAAACGGCAACAGTGCTGAGATGGATTGGTCGAAGACAATGGACGCATCGACTTGCCAAAGGTTGATGACTCGATAATCTTGTCGCGCCTGTAAACCCATGAAATTGGCTTCAAAGCGATCGCTGACCGTTACAGTCGAAGCAGGGGGCAAAATGTTGACCAGCACCGGATAGGTTGGAAGATTGTATTTTTCCTCAGCCAAGGCCACATAGGCTCTCATCCGGCGAGGTATCCGGTTGTTGTAGCGAAGCTGAAGCTCATTGAGAATCAGAAACTCGCCATATTGTGGGCTAAAAGCCTTGATCAGAACATCGTTTTGACGGCTCACCCATTGAAATTCGGAATTGAGAATTTCGCGGGCCATCACATCGGCGGATTGAGTCACCCACTGCACCCAGGCATCCGGGGCCAGACTAATGAGGCGTTTTCCGCCAATATCGGCTGCTTTAGGCACGAGAATCGAAGAGGAGGAAACAAGTCGAAGACCTCAGCAATCATAGCAGGTCAGGCTTTCTGCGATCGCATTGCGGTCATGACGAAGGGGTAGATTGTTGAGTTAGGTCCGACAGAGGCAATAGTGAATGGGTGTGGAATTGTGTCCCGAAATGATCCTATTGCTCAGAGGGTTGTTTCCAGGAGCCAGGATTGAATCATGGACTTTAATTTTGCCCGATCCTCCGCTGCAATTCCTTGCGGGTCAAATCGATAGCGATAGTGTAAATCAATGATCTGATTCAAATGATTCATTTTAGATTCGGGGAGCTTCTGCTTCAATCGTAGGATCCACTGCCTAACGGTTTCAGAAGATTGACGCTCTAAACCCCATTCTCCTAAACGTTTTTCAAGAATGTAAAACTCCGAGTCCAAACCATCAGTTAGAGGCTGTCGAGATGATTGCGAAACTGATTTATTCCATCCTTTTGAGCGCCGAGAATGATACCTATAACGCCCCATAATCCAAGCAAAAAATATAGAGAGTAGAACGATAACACACCCTAAGGCCATCAATGCGCCAGACCATAAGATAGGGTCTGAATGCTTAGGAATTTGGGCAAGAAGCCTTGCTCCCATTTCCGAACCCTTTTTAGAGAGTGCTTTGATCGTTTTAACCAAAGAAGACCATGTATCTGAAACATTTTCTGGAATTGATCGCGTCGGCTTAATATCGCGCTCTGGATCGCTTTGGGTCTGCATAGGACCGTTGGCAGAAAGTTCCTCCTGTTGCCTTGGGTCAGCATTCCCGTTTTGAGGTGGTCTACCGCCTGGACCTGAATTCACCGCTCCGCTTTGAGATTTTTTCTGCTCTGAACTTGGTTCAAAATGTCCCGCTTGAGATCCTTCCTGTTCCGGTAGAGTACCAAGCATTCCGTTGCGAGGTTGTCCATCCCCTGGCGTGGTATCGACCTTGGTCCAGGAGCCATTCACATAAGCCATCGCCCAAGCATGGGCATTTCGGGCACGCACAAGATATTGCTGTTCTGAAGGACTATATTCATCGACCATATATCCAACTGCATAGCGTGTTGGGATACCTGCTGAACGCAGTAAAAGGGAGGTCGCAGAGGCAAAAAATTCACAGTGACCTGAGTGCTTATCTAGCAAAAAGGTAGCTAGCGGAGTTGCATTGTTTTGAGCTTGGGGCAGATCCAGCGAATAATTAAACCCTTGCCTGAAGAAAGCTGCAATAGTCTTAACAGTTTCCTGTTCAGCTTTCCCCTTTAGATCCAACAATTGCAGGATCTTTTGCATTGTTGGCTGTTCAATTGGGGGAACTGCCAGGTCTAACTGCGTCGGCGGACTATCGAGGGATTGGGTCGGATCAAATTGAGCAGTATAAGTTAATGCTCCGGGGTGCCCTTTGACGGCCACTGTACCGTATTGGTTAACCTGCATTCCTTCCACGGCAAGATGGTCGATTTGCGATGTTCCAATGGGAAGTTTTAATAGGCTTTCTCGCTGGGATAAGTTTGACGATATCCGCACAGCAGTTGTGTTAGGGGACAGAGATCCCAAAATCCAGCGCTGAGGATTGGTTTGAGAGGCTTGGGAGACAAATTGAGCCTGTACGGCCCTCCATGCGCCTGCATGGTATTGGTTATAGGTTGCTTCTCTGATGTACAGCGGAAATGTTGCAACCGAACGATTCGACCTTGCATCGCTGATGGGGGCAACTCGAAATAAAATTGCATCCGATAGTTGCAGCACACCGCGATTGCCAATTTGCGTCAAACTGGTTTGCGGGTTAACAAAATCTCCAGTACTTTGAACGGGATTGAGCGACGATGGTGGATGATTCGCTCCGTTTGGATTGCTGGCTGGTAAGGATTGAATGGGATTGGTCTGGCCAGGTTCTCCACCCAGCTGCATTGTCTCCGGCGCAGGATATGTATGATTAGCGTTTTCAGTTCCTTGTGCAGCGGAAGGCTCCCCTTGGGATGATCTCGCCCCAGAACCGTTGCCCGAATTTCCCCTCGGTGGATGGGGGGGTGGCACAACAGCAACAGGGGTGTTGTTCGGGGATGGCGTAACACTGGGTGAGGTTCCTATCCCTTGCGACGCAGCTTGAGTTTCAACGGATTGAGCAGTACTTTGGGATGCTCCATTGTCTTGCGTTGGATGAGGAGCACTGGTTGATGCTCCGGCACCTTGGGTCGACGACGTTCCTGGCGAGGATCGCGCTATACCCTGCGATGACACAGGATTTTGGGAGGGTGTTATGGGTTCAGTGGGTGGAACGGCCTGTGGCGAAACCTCATGGGTCATGCGTTCAGTCTCTTCGGCTGCTTGTCTCCGTCGATCCGATGCGTAGCGGTCTTCAATACGACGATGGTTATCCTCAGGTGAAAAGGATGCAATTTTTGGAAAGAGATCCCTGAAAAAATCTGGACTATTGAATTTGAAATTAGCCTGTAGCCAGTCAACCTGATGGGTGCCCATCAGGCTAAGAATTAAAGCTAGCCCTATGAGGCTATAGAAGATTTCTAAACTAAATCGCCGCGATCGCATTGACCCTAGCAATCCTGCCATCAACCCTGCCGTCATCGCCAAAAACAGGACGGTATGTCCGCCCGTTGCACTAGCCGCTAAGAGACAAATACCAAAGTACGGATAATAGAGATTGATCGTCTTTTGAGGTCCATAGGCTTTGGATAAGAACACGCGATCGCGATACAGCGAGAGGAAATTGGTGCAGTAAGTTTGGGCGAGAATCAAAGGAAAAAAACCGACTGGCAAGCACTTGAGAAGATGAAGGATGGCTGCATAGGGGATTGGCGAGGGAGAGGTTGATGGCAAATGAAAAATGCCAAGTACCCATAGAATGGCTGCCAAAACATGAAGGTACTGAAAATACTCCCAGGATAGGGTCCATCGACGTCTCACTAAATTCCTAGCTTCCAGGGCGATGACCATTGGGATGGCAAGTTGCCATACGCCCGTTTGATAGCCCCATAGTCAGATCGCTAGACTACATAACGTGACGACTGATTGTTTCATAT
>JBAVRC010000985.1:0-1846 GCA_049694615.1 Thermosynechococcaceae cyanobacterium
GGGCTAAGTCGCGATTGTAATGGGGATTCGCTTGAGCATCCAGCGCCGCCAACCCTAGCAGCGTGACACCGCTTTCAATCAGACTGTGAGTGACGGATAACAGCCGTTCTAAGGGGGCACCTTCAAAGAAATCGGTAATCAGAATAATGATGGTATTGCGCGGATTTTCGACGAGCGATTCCGCATAGGCTAGGGCTTGACCAATATCCGTGCCGCCGCCCAACTGGACTTGCATCAGTGTTTCAACGGGGTCGGAACATTGATCGGTAAGATCCACCACCGTGGTGTCGAAAATACAGAGATGGGTTTTGACCTGCTTGAGGCTATAAAAAATAGAAGCCGTCACTGCCGCATGAATGACGCTATCCAACATACTGCCCGACTCATCTACCACAATAATGATTTGCCAACGATCCATCTGGCGTCGGATGCGGGAGTGGAAGTAGGGAGTTTTGATATAGAGCCGTTTGGTTTCAGGGTCGTAGCTACTGAGATTTTGACGGATGGTGGTTTCAGCATCGAAATTTTTGGCCACTTTTAACCAAGAACGTCGTTGCCGATTAATCGCCCCCAAAAACGGGGATTGAATTTCGCGGGCCAGTTGCTCCATTAGCTCCGCGATCGCCCGTTGCACCAACAATCGCGCCATAGCCAACACATCCTGATTCATCAGGTGCTTGGTCCGCAAAACCGCCTTGAGTAAGGCTTGGCTGGGTTCGGCCCGACTCAGCAAATCGGGATTGGTCACCATTTCTTCGAGATGGTAGCGCTCTAGCGCATCCTTCTCTAAGCGCTCAATCGTCTTTTTGGGGAACAACTCGTAAATAGCATTAATCCACTCCGGCACCGTGAGTTGCGACGGACCCAGGCCACCATGACGATCCTGAGACGGGGGACCACTGCGATCGCCGCTGTGCTGACCTTCCTCTGCCAATGTGGCATCCGTCCCAGCTCCATCCCCCGATCCGGGTCCTGATGGGGAAGCCGATCCGGGTCCGTTCCCAGACGTGCCTGCTTGTCCTGAGCCAGTACAACTGGCCCCTTGGTCAGACTGCTCAGCCCCAGCCCCGACCGCCGCATCGCCGGATTCAGTGGACCCCGATGCCCCGCTCTGTCCCGTCTGGGTGGATTGCCCGTCCTGCGATCGCCCTTGCGCTGTTCCAGCATTCCCCTGCTTCCCCGCACCACTGGAAGACTCTGAACCAGAGTCGCCAGTCGTGGGTTGCCCTTGGGCCTTGGCAGTTCCTGAGTTAGACTCTCCCGGTTCGGAACTCGCCCCTTGGCTTTGTGCCCCTTGGGTGTTCCCCGGCGATCGCTGTGTTCCAGTACTTTGAGTGCTAGCACCTGAGGAGGGGCTGCCTTGTCCTTGACCGGACTGCCCTGAGTTGGGCTGGCTACTCCCACCCGATGCCCCTTGACCGGAGGCGGCGCGTTGCCCAGACCCACTGCTGCCACCCGGACGAACATTGCGAGACCCATACTCGCGATCATACAAAAACGTGAGTGCATCGGCTCGTTGCTGCCAGAGGCCGTCTGGCGTTTGGCCTAAAATAGACTCTGTTCCGGCTTCTAGAATTAACCGCCAGCGAATTTGGCGGGTTTTGAGATCATCCAATTGACTCACGACTTCCTCCCCGTAATCCATAACGTGCAAGGGCTTCTAATAAGGTGGCTTCTACGGCCTTGGCCCTGGCAATTTCCTCTGGGGCAACGTCGAGGTCCAGGAGTGCAGGGCTAGTGGCGTCCGGTGCATCCCAAGCTTGGACGAGTGTCCGGGCGATCGCATGTTTTTCGCGAGGGGTGAAGTAGGTAAAGGCTAACCGCAGAGCGGGCAACGCCACAAGAA
>JBAVRC010000986.1:0-6780 GCA_049694615.1 Thermosynechococcaceae cyanobacterium
CACTTGCCCCTAGACCAGCTTTCCGACAACCCGCGCGATCGCCAAAAGCAACTGGCCTTAGAGATCGTGAGCCAATTTCATGGCATGGCAGCGGCGCAGCAAACCCAAGCTGCCGTAATCGCCATGGTGCAAGAAGGGTCGATGGCCAACACGGATGCCCTACCCGAATTCTCCTTAAATCAAATCGCGTTTCCCGTCAAACTGTTTTATGTGCTGAGCGCCAGCGGACTGTGTGCGACGAGCAGCGACGCCCGCCGTCAAATCCAAGGCGGCGCTGTTAAGCTAGACGGCTGCAAAATCCTAAAAGAAGACTGGACAGCCGAGTTGCCAGCCGAGTTAGAAGGCCGTATTCTGCAAGTGGGCAAAAAAAAATTTATAAAATTGACAACCTCCCATTAAAACCCGTATTTTCCGGGATGCGGAGGAGGGGGGAGTCGGTCATGATTGAGCTTCATGCCATGTTTGCGTTTCATGCCATGCTTAGAAATACCCAACGATTAAGTCTTGTGACACTATGATTGTGGGAACAATTGCCATGGAGGGAGTCACCTCAACGAGGGAGCACGCGATGACAACAGTGATGATTGTGGACGATAGCCACACGATAAGGGCAATGTTGACCGACTTGCTCCAAAAACATGGCTTCGATGTGATTGAAGCGGAGGATGGGGTGGTAGCCAAGGAGATGATGAAAGACCAGCGCCCAGATTTGGTGATCACGGATATTGTGATGCCCAATATGAATGGGTACGAGCTTTGCCGCTGGGTCAAAAATGAATTGCCAGGGGGGGCCGCGCCCGTCATTCTGTGCTCGACCAAAAGCGAAGCCTTTGATCGCCACTGGGGGATGAAGCAAGGCGGCGATGCCTATATCATCAAGCCCTACAATGCAGAGGAAATGTTGAGCACCATCAAAGGCTTGTTAGATCCAATGCCGTAGTCTCCCTAGGTCCTATGGGCATTGAAATCGAGCGCAAATTTTTAGTGAAATCTGAAGCTTGGCGATCGCAGGGTCAGGGGACGCGCTATTGCCAAGGCTATATTGCCAAAACAACGGATGCCAACGTGCGGGTTCGGATTGCAGGGGAACTTGGGTTTTTAACCTTGAAGGGGAAGGCGCAACACTATACCCGCCCCGAATTCGAGTATCCCATTCCGGTTGCTGATGCACGGGAAATGCTAGCTTTGTGGTGTCACCCCCATGTGGTCGAAAAAATACGTTACCGGATCCCCATCGGTGGGCATGTTTGGGAAGTGGACGAGTTTTTGGGGGATAACCAGGGCTTAGTGCTGGCGGAAGTCGAATTAAGGGATCCAGACGAGGCGATTGTGTTTCCCGACTGGTTGGGGGTAGAAGTCTCCCATCAATCTCAGTACTACAACTCCAGTTTGGCTTACCATCCTTATTCAGCTTGGACGCAACTTGAGAAAGACTCCGGCTCAGACTCGTCAGGGTCAAGCCCTTTTTGATAGGGTTAAGGGTAGGGAGATCACCTCATTCGAGTATGTTCATGTCTGAGTCCGTCAACACATCTGTCCCGGAATCCGAGATCGATTTAAAGGCGCTAGAAGTTCAACTTTTGTCGGGCACAGAAAAAAATCAACTTCAGGCGATCGCCGCATTGGCTGCAGCAGGTGTAGCGGGCGAATCGGTTTTGGGTACATTTTTGTGTCAACGACAATCTGAGGCGGTTGTGCCGACGTTTGTGGAAGGGTTGTGCTATGAGCAATTGCTGCGCTCAACGGCCCCTGAGTCCCAGATGTTTTTGCAACAGCATTTCCCCACGGGGATTGTGCCGTTGACCTCTGAGGCCAACATCGATTACAAGCCGTTGCAGCGATTACTGGCCGATCACCATTTTTTAGAGGCGGATCGGGTCACGCTGCAAAAACTGTGCGAACTGGCTGGCCCTGCCGCCATGAAACGCAAGTGGCTGTATTTTTCGGAAGTCGAAGGGTTTCCGGCGATGGATTTGCTCACCCTGAACCGACTGTGGCAAGTCCATTCCGAGGGCAAGTTCGGGTTTTCGGTTCAGCGTCAGATCTGGCTGAGCGTGGGTCGCAATTGGGAGGTGCTCTGGCCCAAAATTCAATGGAAGGCGGGCAAAACCTGGACCCGCTATCCAGACGAGTTTGTTTGGGATTTAAGTGCGCCGCGCGGCCATCTGCCCCTCTCGAATCAGTTACGCGGGGTCCAGACGATGAATGCGCTTCTGTCCCATCCCGCCTGGACCCTATGATCTTTTGAACGCTTAAATTGCACCATTGAAGTCAAAATTTATGGCCACGTTTTTGTTGGAAGTGGGAACGGAAGAATTGCCGGCACAGTTTGTCGAATCGGCGTTGCAACAATGGCGATCGCGCATTCCGGCAGATCTAGCGTCCCATGCCTTGACGGCGGGGAACATCGCTATTTATGGGACACCCCGGCGTTTGGCGGTGGTCATCCCGGGCTTACCGGACCGCCAGCCTCAGCAAGCAGAGGACATCAAAGGGCCCTCGGCACAAGCGGCGTTTAAGGACGGGAACCCAACCCCTGCGGCCTTGGGCTTTGCCCGGAAGCAAGGGGTGGAGGTGTCGGATTTTGAAATAAGACCCACGGATAAGGGCGAGTTTGTGTTTGTGCGGAAGGTGGCCGAGGGCCGCAAAACCACCGACGTGTTGACGGAGCTGATTCCCCAATGGATTTTTGGGTTGGAAGGGAAACGGTTTATGCGCTGGGCCGATGGGGATCTACGGTTCTCGCGGCCCATCCGTTGGTTGGTGGCCCTGTGGGAGGATCAGGTTTTGCCCCTCCAACTCGACAATGGCCAGACGACGGTGCGTAGCGATCGCCAATCTGCTGGACATCGGGTCTTGCACCCAGACCCCATTGCAATTCCCACCGCAGCGGCCTATGCCGAGACCTTGGAGGCTGCATTTGTCCAGGTTGACCCAGTCCAACGACAAACGGCCATTGTGTCGCAAATCAAAGCAGCGGCCAAGTCCGTCCAGGGTCAAGCGGAGATCCCGGCAGCGTTGTTAGCCGAAGTGGTGTTTTTGGTGGAGTGGCCCACAGCCGTGGTGGGGCAATTCGATGCCACCTTCTTGGACTTGCCGGCAGAGGTGGTCACCACGGAGATGGTGAGCCATCAACGGTATTTTCCGGTGCGCCATAGCCAACAAGGCGAGATGTTGTTGCCTTACTTTATTGCAGTCTCCAATGGCAATCCAGCCCAGGCCCAGGTCATTGCAGCCGGAAATGAACGGGTGATTCGGGCACGACTGGCCGACGGGCAATTTTTCTTTAAGGCGGATCAAGCTATTCCCCTAGAAGGCTATCTGCCCAAACTGGAAACCGTGACCTTTCAAGCCGATCTGGGATCGGTGCGGGCCAAGGTGGAGCGGATTCGCCGCAATGCAGCGGCCATTGCCCAGCCCCTGCAACTGGACGGGTCTTCGGTGGCCATCCTGGATCGGGCCGCACTGCTGTGCAAGGCGGATTTGGTGACCCAGATGGTGGGCGAATTTCCAGAGTTGCAGGGCATTATGGGGGAAAAGTATGCCCTGTCCAGTGGCGAGTTGAAGGCTGTGGCCACGGCGATTGCCGAGCATTACTTGCCGCGCGGGGCTGAGGATAGCTTGCCGCGCACCCTGACGGGTCAGGTGGTGGCGATCGCGGATCGATTGGATACCCTGGTGTGTATTTTCGGCTTGGGCCTATTGCCGACGGGATCCTCGGATCCCTTTGCCCTACGGCGTTCGGCCAATGCCATTGTGAACCTCATTTGGACCGCCAAGCTGCCCCTCAACTTAAAGCAATTGTTGCAGCGCGCAACGGAAGAGTTTGCCCAAACCTTTGATAAATCCGCAGCGCTAGAGACGTTGCAACAGCACCTCCAGGACTTTTTCTTGCAACGGATCCGCACCCTGCTGCAAGAAGAACAGGGGGTCGATTATGACCTGGTCAATGCCGTGTTAGGGGAAGGGGACTCGGATTATGCCCAACGGGCCTTGGCAGACCTGCTAGACGTTCAGGAACGAGCCTTATTTTTACAAGGGTTACGGACCCAGCAAACCCTGGCGCACCTTTACGAAACCGTCAACCGAGCCACCCGCTTAGCCCAACAGGGAGATTTGGATACGCAAACCCTCGATCCGGCCCAAGTGGTTCAGCCGCAAGCGTTTCAGCAGTCGTCCGAACAGGCCCTTTACGATGGGCTGGTGGCCCTATTGCCCCAAACCCAACGGGCCTCCAGTCAACGAGATTATGGGCTACTGGTTCAGGGTCTAGGGGCGATCGCCCCCACGGTCGGTGCCTTTTTCGATGGGGCCGATAGTGTGTTAGTCATGGCCGATGACCCCAAGCTGCGGCAAAACCGCTTGAATTTACTGGGCTTGTTACGCAATCATGCCCGTGTTTTGGCTGATTTTGGCGCAATTGTGAAAACGTAACCGCAATTCATCCAGCATTCAGGTGCAGCGGCCAATCGGAAGCATGGGCTAAGCTCCGGCAAAGGGCTTCAGCGGCGGTCATGCGCACGCGATGGGACGGGTAAACCCGCCAACCCCAGACTTGGTGGGGCGATCGCCACAGGTCCAAATGCGCCACCCCTGGATCGGCATAGAAGGGCTGTTGCCCTATCCCCAGGGGCTGACTACTCCAGTGGGTAAAGGCATCGTGGCTGAAGCGATAAATGGGAAAGGATCCCGCTAAGGGAACACCCCATCCATCCAAGGCCATGAAGGCACGAATGGTTCCGCCTTGGCGTTGCCATGCCCATGCTGCGGCGATCGCCCCCACCACACCCGCGCTGAAGCCAATAAAGACCAGGGGATCGGCGAGATCGACCGTTTGCGATAAATGCTGCCGCACCGGCCAAGGGGTAAATCCCCATTGTTCGGCTTGTGGCACCGTATCGGGATCGGTCAGGGGATGGCGAGGGTACAACCGCCCAAACTCATGCCGAATACTTCGCCAAAAGGAAACGGTTAGATCCGGGGAATGCATTCCTGGACATAAAACGATTTTCAAAGAGCGCTCCAACCCCTATGCGTCCACAGGGGTTGTCGGAGCCGATAAGAACCGAATGGCTTCCAACAATCCCCGTGCCTTGTTTAAGGTTTCTTCGTATTCCTTCTCTGGCACTGAATCCGCCACCAGTCCGGCCCCCGCTTGCACGGTGACTTGATGGCGATCGCCCCCTTGGTTTTGCACCACCATGGTGCGGATCGTGATGGCCGAGTTGAGTTGTCCTTCAAAGTCGTAGTAGCCATAAACCCCAGAATAGGGACCGCGCCGACATCCTTCTAACTCGTGAATAATTTCCATGGCTCGAATCTTGGGCGCACCGCTGACCGTGCCGGCTGGGAAGCAAGCTTTGAGCAAGTCCCACGCGGTTTTCTCCGGGTCCAATTCGCCAATCACATTACTGACAATATGCATCACATGGGAGTAGCGCTCGATGATCATCCGATCTTCCGGTTTGACCTGAACACTGCCCTTGCGACAGACCCGTCCCAGGTCGTTGCGGCCCAAATCCACTAGCATCACATGCTCGGCAATCTCCTTGGGATCTTGGAGCAGGTCGGCTTCGAAGGCTTGATCTTCGGCATAGGTTTTCCCACGTGGACGGGTTCCAGCAATGGGACGCACGGTGGCCAGCAAAGGCGCATCTTGATCCGCCTGCCGCTCGGCTTTGACCATGACTTCGGGGCTGGACCCAATGAGCTGCCAATCCCGGAAGTTCATGAAGGCCATGTAAGGAGAGGGATTAATTAACCGCAGGGAGCGGTACAGCATAAACGGGTCGCCTTGATAGGCTACGGAAAGGCGTTGGGACAGGACGACCTGAAAGATATCCCCGGCCTTGATATAGTCCTTGGCCTTGTCCACGTTGGCACAAAATTGGGTTTGGCTCACGTTGCTTTGGAAGGCCACGGGCGGTGCGGCATTGGGGGCTGCTAGGGGCAATTCTAGGGGCATCGGATCTAAGGGTTTTTGCAATTGCTGGATCAAGCCCTCAACGCGATCGCACGCCATTTGATAAGCGCTTTTGAGATCGGCGGTATTGCGCAGATCCGCATAGGCGATCGCATAGATTTTGCGTTTGACTTGATCGAAAATCAACAGATTATCGGCTTGCATCCAGAGGCCGTCCGGCAAGTCTGAATCTGCCAACGGATAGACCGGGACACGCGGCTCAATCCAACGAATCAGTTCATAGCCCCAAAACCCAAATAACCCGCCGATGCCGGGAGGCAGTTGGGGCAGTTTGACCGGAACATAGGGCTTCAGACAATCCGCCAATACCTCGAAGGGATTGCCCGTAAACGAAGTCGCCGTGCCATCGCGATGGGTTTGGGTGGCGCGATCGCCCCGTGCCGCCAGCACCCAGAGGGGATCGCAACCCAGAAAACTATAGCGACCGAGGCGTTCGCCCCCTTCCACTGACTCCAGCAGAAAGCTATAGGGTTGACCCGCGCAGACGCGATACCAGGCGGACACAGGCGTATCGAGGTCCGCGCCCCATTCGCGATACACCGGAATGAAGTTACCCTGTTCTGCCAAACGGGAAAATGATTCAAAGGCTGGAAAAATCATGATTTCGCCAAGGTGGGCTGGAGCGGACGCCGTTGTCACACTTCACAGTTTAAACTTAACCGTCTCGGTTATTCCCTAACCCTTAATAAAGAACAGACAAGGGATCAGTCCCAAAGCCGCTAATCCGACTAATAATCGAAAACTTTGTTGACCTGTAGCGCGATCGCCAAACCCTTTGGCATAGAGTCCCTTCACAA
>JBAVRC010000987.1:0-1887 GCA_049694615.1 Thermosynechococcaceae cyanobacterium
GGCTTTTGTTGATACTGGGGCTGTGCGGACGGTTCTCCCACAGACGATTGTTAAGGCACTAGGCTTAAGTATTCGCGGCCAACAAACGGCTCAATATGCGAATGGATTGGAAGAAGTGATTGATTTAACAGGGCCAGTCATTATTGAGATAGAGGGCCGAGAAACCATTGAATCAGCACTGGTGACGGGGGACAGGGTTCTGATTGGCCAAACGGTTCTAGAAACGCTCGATTTTTGGGCAGATTGTAAAAATCGGCGATTGGTTCCTAATCCAGAACATCCTAACTATCCAGTGCTGCGAATTTAGGAAGTTTGGCTACCGAAAGAGTTGGGCGATGGGTGTGCTGAATTCTGGTAATAGGGGTGAGGTGAGGGTGTCGCCTTCGAGGAGGGTGGCGATGAGTTTGAGTTGGGCGTCTGTGCGGCGGTAGATTTCTAGGGTTTTTTGTTGCCAGTTGACGATCCAATATTCCTGGACGCCATGCCGGGAGTAGAGTTTGAGCTTAACTTCTTTGTCCCGTTGTTCGTTGAGTTCGCCGGGGGAGAGAATTTCAATGATCAATTCTGGGGCGATGATGAGATGTCCAGCTTCGTCAATGCCGTTGGTTAGGCGATCTCGGCTAATCCAAACGACATCGGGGATGACGGCATCGGTGGGGGTAAAGATGACGCCGGGAGTTTGGAACGGTTGACCGAGATGGGTTTCTCTGGACCAACGTTCTAGCTCGAAGTGGATGTTTCCGCCTGCACCTTGGTGGCGGATATGGGGGGCACGGGTCACGAAGAGTTCTCCATCGATGATTTCATGACGAGTCCAGCCGCCGTCGTCGGGCATGGCATCGAGATCTCGCAGGGTCCAGGGGAGGGTATTGGCGACCATTAGGTTTACGGTTGTGCTTGTCTTTTAGTGTAGTGGATGGGTGCTTGAGGTTTGGGTGGGGGGAGATCGCCTTTCAACCCAGCCGATCAGGCACAGGCATCGAGGGGGCTGCGAACACTGAGTCCGCCTTTATTGAGGACGTGGGTGTAGATCATAGTGGTTTTGACGTCTTTGTGGCCGAGGAGTTCTTGGACGGTGCGGATGTCGTAGCCGTTTTGCAGGAGATGGGTGGCGAAGCTATGTCGGAGGGTGTGGCAGCCTACTTTTTTATAAATTTTGGCTTGGTGGGCGGCTTGTTTGACGGATCGTTGGAGGAAGCTGTCGGTGAGGTGATGGCGGCGGGTTTCGTTGCTGCGGGGGTCGGTGGTGCGGTGTTTGGCGGGGAAGATGTATTGCCAAATCCAGTCTCGGTTGGCTTGGGGATATTTGCGGGCGAGGGCGTAGGGCAGGTAGACGGCTCCGTATCCGGCGGCTAGGTCGTCTTGGTGGATTTGTTTGACTTGGACGATGTGGGCGGCGAGGAGGTCGGTGAGGCTTTGGGGCAGCATGGTGATGCGATCGCGGTTGCCTTTGGGGTCTCTGATGATGATTTGAGATTGACCGAAGTCGAGGTCTTTGACTCGGAGTCGTAAGCCTTCGGTTAGGCGCATTCCCGATCCGTAGAGTAATTTGGCGATTAGTTGCTGGGTGCCTGTCATGGCTTGTAGGAGGCGTTGGACTTCTTCGACGGTGAGGACGGTTGGGACGTGTTTGGAGGGTCTGGCCCGAACGGCTTCGATGGAGTCGCTGAGGGGTTGTTTGAGGACGTGGCGGTAGAGAAATAATAGGGCGCTGAGGGCTTGATTTTGGGTGGAGGCGGCGACGTGTCCTTCAACGGCAAGGTGGGTTAAAAAGGCTTCGACTTCAGCTTCGGCCATGTCTTTGGGATGGCGTTTGTTGTGAAACAGGATGTAGCGATAAATCCATTGGATGTAACTTTCTTCGGTGCGATAGGCATAGTGTTTGGT
>JBAVRC010000988.1:0-6677 GCA_049694615.1 Thermosynechococcaceae cyanobacterium
GGCCAGCCCAGTTGCTTTTCCGGCAATCTGAGCGTGCAGCACCACTGCCCCTTGGGGGGTGAGGCGGTAGATTTTTCCCTCTTCATGGCTGCTGACATACAGTTGATGATCAGAGGTAACCACGATACTCTCTAAAAACGTGTTCTCTGGCAACTCAGCAACAATCTGCGCCGGAGCGAGGGCAACGGTTGCATTGCTCAATAAAGAGGGGAATTCAGCCATGGCGCTAATCATTACCTTTCTGCGACAAACATCCTTCTCAATATAAAGCATCATCTTCAGTTAGAGATGAACAAAGGCTTTGATTTGAGACGGACATAGAAAATATCTATAGCAGTATTTTCATAAGATCTGAAGCTCTTTTATCAGATGATCTACGCTATCCAAACCTATAAAGGCCAGTCGATTAGAGATAATGGTCTTGCTTAATGTCTAGAACAAACTTCTTGGATTGGCGTCGATCCGCTACAATCCTAACAGGAACGTCGGGAATGATCGCCTCATACACCCTTCATGAGGAATTCAATGGATTATAGCCAGTATGAGATTATTGAGTACCATTCGACGAACTCGAGGACAAATTTGCATACTTGCTTTAATTTTCTTCGCAAGTTTGCTGATATTCCTATGGCAACATTTTTTATCTTCTCAGCCGTCCTACTTGACAAAAACAAAACCTGTAGAAGTCATTCAAACCAATGAACCGATCCAAGCCATTCCAAATTTAATCCCACTCGATCTCCGCAAATTAGCTTTGGGTGAGAAATTATTTCAGGATGTTCGCCTTTCTAAAAATAATCAGAAATCTTGCCTCAGTTGTCACAGTTTTAGCCTAGGCGGACCTGATCGCCGCGCCCATTCTGTGGGTATAAACGGAGCCTTTACAGACGTTAATACCCCAACGGTATTTAATGCGCAGTTCAACTTTCGATTCAATTGGAACGGAAAATTTGAGAATCTTTTCGATCACTTCGATGCACTGGTAACAAACCCTCGAACCATGGGCATCCAATGGCCAGAAACGATCCGATCGCTGCAACAGGTTTCGGGATATGTGCATTCATTCAACCAGATTTACCCAGATGGATTGACTCAAGCCAACATTAAAGATGCGGTTGTCGCCTACGAATTGTCGCTCAATACACCTAACGCCCGCTTTGATCGCTTTTTGCAAGGCGACAAGCAGGCATTGACGGCATCGGAAAAAGAGGGGTATCAGCTCTTTAAAGCGTATGGCTGCATTAGCTGTCATCAAGGCGTGAATGTGGGCGGCAATCTGTTTCAACCCTTTGGCATTATCGGCAACTATTTTACGGATCGCGGTCAGGTCACCCCAGCAGATCTAGGACGCTTCAACGTCACCCAAAATGAAGCTGATCGCTATGTCTTTCGGGTTCCTAGCCTGCGCAACGTGGCGGTGACTCCACCTTATTTTCATGATGGGTCGGCAAAAACTTTAGAACAGGCGATCGCCGTGATGGCAAAATACCAACTCGGTCGCCCCCTTGAAAAAGAGCAGACCGAACGAATCGCTCAGTTCTTACGCACCCTCACGGGAGAGTATCGAGGTAAACCGCTATGAAATCGACGCTCTACCGCAAAATGGGTGCTGCATTGGCCAAACCTCTCCGCAGGAGAAGCGTTTTGCAATCCAACCCGAAAAGAGATAATACGCAACGCTTTTTAGCGTTTGGTGGCTATCTATTACCAGGAGTGCTGCTGGTGTTAGCCATTTTGTGGAGCAAGTCGCTAGCAATCAATGTCGAACGTCACAATCAATATCTTGCCAACTTGCGCCAGATGCAATATTTAGGTGCCCATATCAATCAAAATATCTTACAGGCACGGGCTGGGGTATTAAGTTCTTATGACCCAATCGTCAATGATTTAGCCAGCCTCAAACAATTACAAACCGATCTCAAGCAAACGCCCAGCTATATCGACGCGGAGGGACGTCAAGAACTCAATCGCCTCCTGCAAAATAACATCCATATTTGGCGGCAGAAGGAAGCGTTTGTCTTAGGATTTCAATCTCAAAATGCGGTTCTGCTTAACTCTTTGACCTACTTTCCGGTGGCGATCGCCGATTTAGTGAAGAAAGATACCACCTCTCCCGTCCTAGCCAATCGATTGAATGCCCTACTGCGAGATATTTTGCTGTTCGATTTCTCCACCGACAAGACTTTGGTTGCCCAAATCGAGGGCGAAATCCAACAGATTTCGGTAGATCTGACCCCCAACACTGACGGCAAGGCGATTGAAGTGGCCCTAACTCACGCCAAAATCATTCTCAATCGGCGTGCTCAGGTCAAAGATTCAGTCGCAGCTATTTTGGCGTTACCGACCACCCAAAGCACTGAAAATCTGTCCCAAGTTTACAATCATTGCTATCAGGAAGCACTCGATACCGCCACCAACTATCGACTTTGGTTTTACTTGTTATCCATCGTTCTGCTAGCGGGTATTTCGACTTGGATCATGCTGAAAATCAGATCCTATACCGCAGCGACGCAGCAAGCCGAAGAAAAATATCGTAGCATTTTCGAAAACTCTCAGGTGGGGATCGGTCGCACCCGATTAGAGGATGGCATGTTTCTAGATGTCAATCAATGCTATGCCACAATCATGGGCTTTAACTCCCCTGCCGATCTGATTGGCACTCGATTCTCATCGGAATTCTATGTCAATCCGGGTGATCGCAAGTGGATATTGGCAGAGCTGAAGCAAAAGGGTGAGATTTCTAACTTTGAAGAGCAAGTCCGTCGCCCAGATGGGTCAGTTATCTGGGTTTTGCTATCGCTTCACCTCAATGCTAAAGCAGGCTGTATCGATTTTGTGCTGACCGATATTAGCGAAGCAAAGCACGAAGAAATGGTTCGCAAACAAACCGAAGCAGCGCTGAAAACCTCCGAAGCCAAATTTGCATCGGCCTTTCGCTTCGGCCCGAATATATTTTGCATCACCACCTTCCCCGATAGTCGCTTTGTCGAGGTCAATGACCGATTCTGTTGCACAACGGGTTATACGTCTGAAGAGGTCATTGGACGTAGCGGGTTAGAGATCGATCTCTATCAGAATCCAGCCGATCGCGATCAGATCTTTAAGCTCTTACAGGAGAACGGTATCGTTCGCCTTCAAGAAGTCGCGCTGCGGAGCAAAACAGGTGAAGTGAGAACAGCGCTGCTTTCAGCTGAACTCTTCAACCTGAATGGACAAACCGCCTGCTTCTGGGTGAGTGAAGACATCACGGATCGCAAACAAGCAGAAGCAGCACTGCAACAAGCAAAACTAGCGGCGGAAGCGGCCAACCTTGCCAAGAGCCAGTTTCTAGCCAATATGAGCCACGAACTGCGCACGCCGCTCAATATTATTTTGGGATTCACCCAACTGCTGGCCCGCGATTCTCTCCGAGACGGCGGAGCCGAACGCCTCCTTACCGAACAACAGCAAAACCATTTAGGCACGATTACCCGCAGCGGCGAACATCTTTTGGAATTGATTAATGACGTTTTAGAAATGTCCAAGATTGAAGCAGGGCGAGCCACGCTCAACACAACCAGCTTCGACCTCTATCGCCAGCTCAATACGCTGAATGAGATGTGGCAGTCCAAAGCAATTGCAAAAGGATTGCAATTGTCGCTAGAGCTTCAGGCAGACGTTCCTCAATTTATCAGCACGGATGAGCGTAAACTCCGCCAAGTCTTGATGAACTTACTGTCCAATGCCATCAAGTTTACTGAATCGGGCCGAATTGTTTTAAGAGTCGGAATAGCGCAGAAAGATAAGAGCTCAGAAGTTCATGAAGATAGTGCATCGGTCAAACTGTTCTTCGAGGTAGAAGATACGGGAGCAGGAATTGCCTCAGACGAACTCAAAATCTTATTCAATGCGTTTTCCCAAACTGAAACGGGGCGTAAATCCCAGCAAGGCACCGGATTAGGACTGGCGATTAGCCGAGAATTTGTGCGGCTGATGGGCGGAGACTTGACGTTAGACACCCAGGTCGGACAGGGAACCACGTTTCGGTTCAATATCCCCCTCGTCCTCGCGGTCGCCATTGAGCGCGCTCCGCAGCCGCCTCGTCAGCGCGTGATTGGATTAGCACCCGATCAGCCGAGCTATCGTCTGCTGGTGGTCGAAGATCACTGGGAGAATCGCCAGTTGCTGGTCAACCTTTTGGAACCCATTGGGTTTGAAGTTCGGCAAGCCGCAAACGGACGAGACGCGATCGCCCTTTGGGAATCCTTTGCCCCTCACCTGATTTGGATGGATTTGCGGATGCCCGTGATGGATGGCTATGAAGCCGCCAGACAGATCAAGTCGCAGCTTAGGTCGCAGAAAACCGTTATTATTGCCCTGACGGCCAGTGCCTTTGAAGAAGAACGCAATACGGCGCTATCGGCAGGCTGCGACGATTTTATTCGCAAACCCTTCCGCGAGGAGGAAATTTTCGAGAAAATGGCGCACTACTTAGGAGTACGTTATCGTTATGAATCGCCGATCCTGCCTGCCAAACCGAATGGGACGCCATCGGATACAACGACCGCACTGGTCCTGTTAGAGAAAATGCCTGCCGAATGGCGGGATCACCTGCACCAAGCGGCCACTCAGGTCGATGCGGAGCAAATTATTCAGCTCACCCACCAAATCCCACCCGAATATTCAACGCTGGCCCTGGCGATCGCCGATTTGACCCATCGCTATCGGTTTGATCGCATTGTTGAATTAACCCTATCGCCAGCCTAAGCGGATGAGGAATGTAGGATGAACTCCCCCGGTGCAGACAAAGGCAACCTTTTGATCGTAGATGATACGCCGGATAACCTGCGCCTGTTGTCCTCCACGTTAACGGAGCGCGGGTACAAAGTCCGAAGCGTGATTAACGGTGCCATGGCGCTGATGGGCGCGCAAGCGGCTCCGCCCGATCTCATCATGCTGGACATCAAGATGCCGGATATGGACGGCTACGAGGTCTGTCAACGCCTGAAGGAGAATCCGCAGACCCGTGAGATCCCGGTGATTTTCATCAGTGCGCTGGATGAGGTCTTCGATAAGGTCAAAGCCTTTACCAGCGGCGGTGTCGATTACATTCAAAAACCGTTCCAGATCGAGGAAGTGCTGGCCCGGATTGAAAATCAACTGACGATTCGACGGCTGCAAGTTCAGCTTCTAGCCCGGAATCGTCAGCTCCAGCACACTCAGGCAGACCTAGAGCAGGCTCTAGCCCACGAGCGATCGCTCAAACAACGCATTGAGGAGATGGCTGCAATTGAAGAGCGCAACCGAATTGCCCGCGAGATTCACGACTCCTTAGGCCATTCGCTGACGGCGCTCAACGTGCAGATGCAAGCAGTTGCGAGTTTATTGCTGACCGATCCGATGCAAGCCCAGGCTTTTCTGACCCAAGCGCAGCGTTTAGGTGCCACTGCCATGCAAGAAGTCCGGGAGTCGGTCAGAACACTGCGAGCCGACGAATCCGTCGAAAAGCCCTTGCCAAAGACCATCGCTGCTTTGGCCGAAGAGTTTCGCCAGGTTACAGGGATTACCCCCACGGTGGAGACTTGCCTAACACAGCCTGTTTCTGGATCGGTGTCTAAAGCCTTGTACCGAATTGTCCAAGAGGCATTGACGAATATTTCTAAATACGCGCAGGCAACCCAAGTGCACCTTCACTTGGTCACGAGAGAAAACGATCTAGCAGACGGTCGCTATTGCATTAACCTAACGATTGCCGATAACGGTCAGGGCTTTAACAATCAACCGTCCGCAACCGGATTCGGACTGCAAGGCATGCAAGAACGCGTTGCTGCTTTAGACGGCGAGTTTCACTTAAAAACCTCACCAGGAGCGGGTTGCCACATTCAGGTCAAACTTCCTTTACTAGAGGTGCTGTCATGATTCGCTTATTACTGGTGGACGACCAAAGTTTGATTTGCCAAGGGTTGACCGCTGTTTTCAACCAGGAAGAGGATCTGGAAGTGGTCGGGTCTGCGGAGAATGGACAAATGGCGATCGCCCAGGTCAAGTCCTTGCAGCCGGATGTGGTCTTGATGGATATCCGCATGCCTGTGATGACTGGGATTGAGGCGACTCGCTTGATTGCTGAGCAGTTTCCCGATGTCAAGGTATTGGTGCTCAGTACCTTCGACGATGATCGCGATATTGCGCAGTCGGTACGAGCCGGTGCCAAAGGCTATTTGCTCAAAGATATGCCTGCCCCGGAACTGGTTGGGGCCATCCGTTTAGTCCATCGCGGCTATAGCCAAATGGCACCGGGACTGATGGAAAAGCTGGTCAGCAATGTGACCGATCCAGACGATAACGTTCCTCAGGCCGAGCCGGAAGCCTTAAAGCAGCTACCGCCGAGGGAACGCGATGTCTTGCGGCTGATTGGGCAAGGCTGTACAAACCGTGAAATCTCGACGCAATTAAACCTGGCCGAAGGGACGGTCAAAACCTATGTGACTCATATTCTCAATCGTCTGGCGCTGAGCAATCGATCGCAACTGGCTATTTTTGCGAACTCGATCGACTCGTTTCTCAACCCTTAGGATCGTGGATTTAATAACCTCTAGATTTGCCCCTCACCCCCAGCCCCTCTCCCGCTGGGAGAGGGGAGTCGGAGTTCCCCTTCTCCCGCTGGGAGAAGGGGTTAGGGGATGAGGGGAGTGTAAAGC
>JBAVRC010000989.1:0-2033 GCA_049694615.1 Thermosynechococcaceae cyanobacterium
GTCTAGTCCTGCTCTACGTGACCCTAGAAGCTCCTTTATCGGGCTTTAGCATGAATCCCGCCCGGAGTTTGGCCTCAGCGCTGCCTGCCAATATTTGGACGGACTTCTGGCTCTATGTAATCGTCCCGCCGCTCGGCATGTTGTCAGCGGCGGGTTTGTATACTTATTGGCTGGGCGATCGTTCTGTCAAATGCGCCAAACTGCACCACGAAAATCATAAACGCTGTATTTTTCGCTGCAACTATACCCGAAATGGAAAAATCAATTTGAGCAGTAACTTGCCTATCAAAGGACAATCGTTATGACTTACTCGCAATATGATGTCATCATTATCGGAACTGGCGCAGGCGGCGGTACGCTGGCGTATCATCTGGCGTCCAGCGGCAAAAAGATTTTGATTCTGGAACGCGGATCTTTCTTGCCTAGAGAAAAGGAAAATTGGAGCGCGTTAGAAGTCTATCAACGGGAGCGCTATCACACCCACGAACAGTGGTTTGATGCCAACGGTAAAGCTTTCCGTCCGGCAACAGGCTATTGGGTGGGCGGTAACACCAAAGTCTACGGTGCCGCCCTCCTGCGCATGCGGGAGCGCGATTTTGAGCAGGTCGCCCACCAGGATGGCATTTCGCCAGAATGGGCGTTAAAGTATGCCGATTTTGAACCCTATTACGCCCAAGCAGAGCAGCTTTACGATGTGCATGGGCAGGCAGGCGATGACCCCACGGAACCGCAGCGCAGCCAACCCTATCCCTACGCGCCCGTGAGCCATGAGCCCCGGATGCAGGAATTAGCTAATGCTTTCACGACAGCAGGCTTGCATCCCTTTAATCTGCCCTTGGGGCTGAAGCTAAACGAAGTAGATAAAAGTTTAGGGAACTGCATTCGTTGCAATACCTGCGATGGCTTTCCTTGTCTAACACGCGGCAAAGCCGATTCAGAGGTGAATTGTATTGAGCCGATTCGCCAAAATAATCATGTGACGTTGTTGACGGAAGCCAAGGTAACGCGCCTAATAACGAGTCCATCTGGACGAGAAGTAACACAAGTAGAAGCCGAAGTTGATGGCGAATTGCAAACTTTTACTGGCGATATTATTGTCGTAGCCTGCGGAGCGATTAACTCGGCGGCATTGCTGCTGCGATCGCGCAATGAGCAGCACCCCAACGGCCTCGCTAACCGCTCCGACCAGGTCGGACGCAACCTGATGAAACATGTTTGCACGGCCCTGGTACAACTCAGTACTAAACTAAATCCAGCAGTTTATCAAAAGACGATTTGCATTAGCGACTTTTACTGGGGAGAATCTGATTTTCCTTATCCGATGGGTCTAGTCCAGAACACAGGAAATGTCCTTGCAGATATGCTACCAGCGGAAGCTCCTGCGCTTTTAGCGCCTCTGCTCAAACTGCGACCCGAAGCAGAACTTAAGGCGGTGGCGGATCATACGGTAGGTTGGTGGCTGCAAACGGAAGATCTACCTGATGCAAAAAATAGGGTGCGGGTAGAGGGCGATCGCCTTTATCTAGATTACGCTCCGAATAATTTAGAGGCCAGCGATCGCCTCGCCAAGCGCTGGATTGAGATCCTCAAACAGGTCGATCGAGCCGAGCATACGATTCCCTTCAGCCTCTATCCCCGCAACGCCGTCCCCTTGCCCGCTGTGGGTCACCAATGCGGCACCTGTCGCTTTGGCGACGATCCAGCCACTTCCGTATTGGATTTAAACTGCCGCACCCACGACGTGGATAATCTCTATGTGGTGGATGGGAGCTTTTTCCCCTCCAGTGCCGCCGTTAACCCGACGCTGACGATTATTGCGAATGCGTTGCGGGTGGGCGATCGATTATTGGAGCGTATCGCATCATAAGCGATCGGGTCGTTCAGGGAAATTATGGGCGATCGGGCAATTACAGAATTTCTACACGTCGATATCGGTTAAAGTTTTGCCAGCGGCAGAACAGCTCCGGTTGGGCGGCTACAAATCACTAATTTGGCCTAACGGAGAGCGACATTTCTCCTAGAGTAGTCTAACC
>JBAVRC010000990.1:0-1644 GCA_049694615.1 Thermosynechococcaceae cyanobacterium
GAACATGGCTGATCCAGGCGATGAGATATCAAATTGAGGTTGAGGTCATTGCAGATGCATTCTGCGAACAGCTTTTTGAGGTGACCGTTGAGAATTTTTTCATCGAGCCACTGGTTAACGAAGATTGCAGCCTGCGTGCCTTGTTGATCTCATTGAATGTGAATGATTACTTGGACAGAATTCCAATTGTCAGTTGTGATCTCGAATCAAGGAATCCATGCATCACCTTGAGAGACAGCGAGCTTGCGGAAGCGCTCATAAGTATTGCCCAGCATGTCGAGGCTATAGGAAGCTTCTGGATGGGCATCCATAAGATTTTTTGGGAAAGCCCCAGAAGAAGATGGCTTGCTGAAACGCCAGATGAAAAAGCTATCCTCAAAGACTTGCCAAATGACTTTCAAAGCAAGCAGCAAGAAATTGCTCTTCGTATGCCAGTCACTCCTGAGATACTTGGATCTATTGTTGCCAATCGAAAGCTACATGCGCACCTCGCGCTTCCAATGTCATTCTATCGCGAAGGTCACAATGACTTCTCGCGCGGACAATATGCAAACGCTTTTATCAAATATTACTTTTACCTTGACGATCTCTATGGAAATGGGGCGACAAAGAACAAGCAGGTTGAAGAGAGGCTTAAGCAATCACAACACATTCGGGTTGCTGTTCAGGAGGCTATAGATATACTCATGACTCCAGGCGGATCCGAGAACCTTGGACAGGTTCTTCAATTCATAAAATTGGAAAAGAAGGAATTTACAGTTGATGGACTAATCGAGCTTATTGTCCAAGTTAGAGGTAATCTCTCGCATTTCTCCCAAAAGAGTACGAAGATGAAAGGGCATGCATTCAACCAGTATGAGTTCAGAGGGGTAGCTTATTTCTTGAAGGCTGTCTGTATTTCCACTTTTACCGAGTTAACGACTGGTGCCCCCCCGAAGTAGTTGCTTTAGCCTAACCAGCGCTTGCACACGGAACGGCGGCATACGTTATTATTTGTGTAGCAAACTCCATTGCCGTCCGGTGAAGCGCAAGCCGTTAGGCTTCAATCTAGGCGACTCTCCTACGTTTACAATGACTAATTAAACTTATAAATTGCTGTATAAGAGGTTTCAGTCTTCGTAATTAATATCTATGGAATAAATTAATACATTTTTACTGTTTGGTCTAAAGAGTTGCATTGAAGTAAATATTGTATTCATAAACTGGAGAATTACATGACTGAGATTGACAAAGTGTTCATAAGAGTAGAAAAAAAATTAGCAGATACTGCTATCCAGGTTCAGGACGAGAGAGAGAAAGCTAAAGAACACGAGAATTACCTTAGAGAAAGACAGATTGAAGAGTGGAAGAAAAAATATGAAGAAGAGCGGAATATAAATCAGAAAAATCTTGCAGAGAGTGGACTACTAGATATTCTGAAAGAACTTAAAGTTAAACATATCGGTAAAAAAAAGGGGAAATCCGAATTAGTAGTGACTGAAAGTTGTAAGTATGCCATGCTAATATGGGGCTATTTCAACCTAAAGGAAAGTAGCATTGTAGGAGATGTTGAGTGTATTCCTGATGGACAAGGTTTCTTTCTCGACAAAGGCTTTTGCGATTGTAGCTTTATTGCATTTAGTATAATGCCAAATTCTGATATCC
>JBAVRC010000991.1:0-2582 GCA_049694615.1 Thermosynechococcaceae cyanobacterium
GGAGAGATCTGGCGATCGCCCAGGATATCCAGCAATCCATAAAGGCGATCGCGGGTGATGGCTGCTCGATAAGCCTTGAGTGCTTCGTCGGGCTGTTCGGCTTTGACCAAAGCGGCTGCTAGCTTCAGATAGGTTGTCGGTAATGCAGCCTCGGCCAGTTCTGTTTGGGTCGGCGATATCTTCAAGTAGCGCTCAATAGCCGTTTGGTAATGGGTAATTGCAGCAGTTGTATTGCCCTTACATTGCTCGACATCTCCCATCTGTTCCAGAGTAAACGGATCCTGTGGCGCTTTGGCTTGGCTACGAACGGCTTCCTGTTCTAGAGCCGTACAGTCGGGCTTTGTCGTTTTAGTCGGCTGGGCAAAGGTTAATGGAATTTCGGTAGAAAGTAATACGCCAAGGGCTAGACTGGCAACAACGGGTAGGTGCAAGTTCATGGTTAAGGCTGTTGTGACTTTAGATGTACCAACGTTGAGCATTGAAGGCGATCAGAATTGTTTGTCCAGATTTTTGGTCACTGGATATGCCGTTTTTAATCAAAGCTGCTATCCAGGTTTGGGCCAGGGAAAAAAGTGGTGTCCAGAACCTGTTGGAGCGAATAAGGGCACAGAGTGGGAAAGTCCTTGTAATTCAGATGGGTTTCACGGACTGCTAGGTCCAGTCCTGCTGGATAGGCTTTGAGTAATGCTTCAGGTAAATAGGGCTGTAAACTTGGGCTATCTTCCAGTAAGTCCTGAATCTCGCGACGTTGTTCGCGAAGGGTTGCAAACCAGCTTTTAGATCTCATCTGTGCTTGAAATTCCCATTTCAGCAGATGTCCCAACAGAACCCCCAAACGATTTTTGAGTTCTTGGCGTTGCTGTTTGCCCAACGACTCGATCTCCTCAATCAAATTGTCTTGGTCTAGATGTTCCCATGCCCCTTCACGCAGTAACGTTGCTTGTTCCTGTGTCCAAGCATAGAAGTCCGCTTCATAAAGATGAGACGTTGTCCGAGAAGATCTGTGTAGGTTTGCTGTCATTGTGCCCCCAGTGTTTGGGCCTATGCGCTCAATTTTAGCGGAAATTACAAGCCCAGCTCTAGCACATGGCATTGTGAGGGTTGAAACCCTACCTCATCCTCTAAAATCCGATCGATAAAGGCTCAATATAATTTACATTGGCCCGCACATAGCAGGGTTTGTAGTTGGCGTCGCTATAGGGATAGCTGAGGTAGGGGACATACATCCAAGGACTACCCTTGTGCAGGCTAATGGTCTGGCCCAATCGGCCATCCAGAAAGATCTCATCCCCCCGCCTAAAGGTGTGAATGACCGTACCATTGGGAGTTGCGCGGCAATTGAGTTTGCCATCTGCCGAGGTCACCTGCCAGCGACCCCAGGATTGGGTATAGTCGCCCCGATTATCGGCGACGGGTAAGGCTTCCGGTAAGGTCATCGCAAAGGTTTTGCCGATCGCAGGGCATTGATTGCCCCCCGTCACGGTCCACCTAACCTCCAAGTCCATGCCGCGAACGGCACCGATCGCCCGTCGGTTCATGGCGATCGCTCCTGTGCATTGAATCTGGGTATTCCCCATTGGCGAGTCGGCAAAGGTGCCTTGATACATGAGATTGGTCGGGCCACCTTCGGCCTTGACCTGCAAACTACCGTTCCAAGTTTGGTTGCCGATGTGGGTGGTGTAGCTGCCGGGGCGATCGCTTCGGGTCGCATGCCACTCTGCAATTCGGAGTTCTGTGTTACCGCTGGTGGAGCGGTAGAGGGAGGCTTGGGCTGGGGCAATGGCGATCGCACTGATGGTGATCGCGGTTCCGAGGAGGAAGGGGTGGGAGCGCATGGCCGTGGGGAGTTGGGAATGGTTTTAATTTAGTTTGGCTGGATGTGGGGGAGAATGCGATCGGGTTACGGATTTTGTAACGTGGTGCTGTGGATTTGGGGTGGTTTGAGGGTTAAGACCAATTTTGCAAAATCACGCTACACATCCGATCCCCCCTAGCCCCCCTTAAAAAGGGGGGAATCTACTCATATTCCCCCTTAAAAAGGGGGATTTAGGGGGATCTTGATGTATAACCACGACTTTAGGGATCTAGGTTCTCGCTGCTTCAGGTTTGTTTGCCTATCTGTAAAGGAGAATCCGGTGCCGCTGTTGTGGCGAATGCGCTGACTCAAAGACCACTGTGTGAAGTTCAGGGCGATCGCTGCGTGGGGGTGGGGACCAAAGCCTGTAAAGCGTGAGCTTTCTCGATAATCTCCTGTTAGAGCGATATCATGAGAAAAATCCTCGATAATACCCTAAAATTAGGGATATCACGAGAAAAATTGTGGATTTAATGCCTGGGTTGGAACATTATCGAGAAAAAAGTCGTTATATTAAATTGTTAGCCCTCCATTCCCTGTATCTATATGTTCAGCATTTTCCGAAAACGATAAGATAATCTTATGAATTCTAGGAGTTATATAGACTGAATGACTACTCTGACAGCTTATTTTGCTATATATGTTGCCATGATGGTAAAACAACGAAGATAATTGGACTAGTGAGTAAGTAGGTTGGGATAAGCAAACCACCTTACGTCAAGCAATG
>JBAVRC010000992.1:0-12000 GCA_049694615.1 Thermosynechococcaceae cyanobacterium
GGCTCCCCTCTCCCGCAGGAGAGGGGTTGGGGGTGAGGGCAAGAGCGGTATTGCTGTCCCGCATTGAGTGGTTACCCTTTAAGCTCGCAGCAATCGCTCGCAAGCCACCGTCATTGAAGCGATCGCCACTTCATTTCCCTTGGCATTCAGGTCAGGAACCGTATACTTGCTGGGCCAAGCATTAAAGAAATTCCAGCGCATCTTTTCCTGACCCAGATCATCCAGAATGACCACAGAGCCATTTTTGCGTTGGACCTGACCATTTACCGCACTTAAGTGCCAGTCATACAGTTCGCGAGAATCTGTGAGTCCCCACTTGAGGTTAATATCCGAGCACTTCGCCATCCCTGGAAGTTTCCGTACCTCCGTGGATTCTCCACCTTCTCGATATTCCACCACCTGCACTTCAGAACTCAATCCGCTACATTCTGAAAAACCAGCCTGTTGAATTCCATCGATTTCCAGTCGAAATCGATAATTCTTGAAAGGATCTTTCCTTGCCATTCTTGATACTCCTTGATAAATCTTGAACTAAACTTATTGTTTTTGAATAACCGCAGGAACTTTCTAGCCCCCTGTGGTTTGCTGGATGCGGAAGATGACAAATTCTGCGGGCTTTGCGATCGCCACACCCACTTCTGTTACCACCTGTCCTTGCTCCCGCACATCGGCTGGATTCGTTTCCGCATCGCACTTCACGAAGAAAGCTTGTTCGGGTTTCTCCCCAAATAACGCACCATTGCGCCATTGTCCGAGCAGAAAATCGCTGACATTGCGCGTAATTTGTTGCCAGAGAGCCGGGGTATTGGGTTCAAACACCGCAAACTGGGTACCTTCATCAATGGATTCCCGCAGGAAATTAAAATAGCGTCGCGTACTGATGTACTTAAACTCCTGATTGCTATTACCGCCTAAGGTTCTCGCGCCCCAAATCTTGATATTGCCATTAAAGGTCCGAATCACATTGATGCCATCGGGATTTAATCCTTGCTGATGGTCGCTGGTTAACTTGCGCTCTAGATCGATCGCCCCGCGAATCCCTTCATTAGCAGGCGCTTTCACGACGCCACGGGTTCCATCCACCCGCGCATAAACACCCGCAATATGGCCACTGGGCGGTTGTACCACAATCGCATTGCTCTCTGCATCGAAGATCTTAATCCAGGGGAAGTAGAGGGCAGCATGACTACTCTCTTTGGTAGGTGCTATCTCCTTTTGAGAGGGTGGATTTGCTTCTACTTTTCCCCGAATAGCGTCTGATGTTAAAGCAGTTGGAGTTGGAGTCCCATCCAGGATGGCAACCCGATCTTTCATCTTGTCGCAATGATCGATGATTGCATTCTGTTGCGTCGGCTTCGTTGCACCGGGCACAGCCACGATCGCAATTTCGTCGATGACTTCTAGCTTGTCTAACACCTCCGTGAGATTATCGAGGTTCTCATTTTTCGCAACCCGCATAACCCAGCAACGGGTTCCGCCATTATTGAAAAAGCCATAGACCGCCTGGGCTAAGACCCTGTGATCGAGTGCTTTATTGGCAGGAATGAGATCCCCAAAACTATTCTTAAACTCCTCCCAATTGGTTACTAACTGCGGTTCTCCTGCTGGGGCTAAGGGCAATCGCTTAGCTTTGTCTTCGTCTTCGTCTTTAAGGGGCGTGTTGGCATCATCCTTGTCGACGGTTGTATCGGGAAGTGGAGGCATTTTGACATTATCCGAAACGACCCCAATCATTGCTGCGGTGCTGGTGCCAACGCCTGCAATGGGGCGAGCAGCGGGGGGTGCTTCTTCAACATAAACACCGGGCGCTTGATAAACTGTGGGCATACATTTTCTCCTAAAGATGGATGGACTGTGATGGATTTGTTAGGTCAACCGAAGGTCATAGGGCCCTCCGGCAATGGATGGTACGGTGATAGGGAACTCTGAATGGCTTCCGCTTGGGGAGGTGACCCGCAGCGTATAGGTACCCGCCGCGATCGCGCGGAATTCGTACTCGCCTGCCCCATCGGATTCCTGCTGTTTTTCGACTTCAACTAATTCGACAATGGCTTGAGGAATCGGTTGAAAATTGATGTCTTTAACGGTTCCCCCAATCGGAAAAAGATCAGGAGACATCGATTCGAGTTTGAGATGGGTTTGTTGCACCAACCGAACCGAAGAAGCAGAATCTAACCAGGGCGTCATGCTAATCGTGGCTGTCACAGCCAAGTAAGCCCTCGGCGGAATTCCCAAAGAGGTCCAGAACTCGGAAGCATTTTTGAGGCGATCGCCGCAATGAATGTCTAAGGGAACGGGGAACGGTTGCTGTTTTAACTGACCCTGCAAAAAGGTTTCGGGAATGTCTGGATAGCGGGAGAACACTTGAAAAATCTGGCTTAACAGTCGATGTTCTTGCAAGGCAATGTCTTGGCCTGTCATGGTCCAGGCTGTGACGAGATAGGTACAGTCCATTCGAATGGGAGGACAGCGGATGGTGGCTTGAGTGCGAAGGCGATCGCGCTCAACAAGCAGCTCATTATCTCTCAGTTCTACATTCTCGCGAATGTCATAGAGAAATAGATTGATCGTAGGCATTTGCGGGTTGAACTGTCCTGTTGGACGATCAAATTCAATTTGAGAATTGGCGAGTTCAGTCGGCAAGCTAGTCTGTCTCAATATTTTGAACAGAGTTTGACTCAGATCGCTAATCATGTCGGATACCTGCAAATTAAATATTCAAAGATGCAGTGAAATCAAAAGGAATGACCACACTCATGCAGATAAAATTGTTTCTCTAATTCTTTTACAGAGTTTTGCTTTTGTGCTTTAGCTTTTGGCAGCTTTATTTTTAGAATGATATTTCTAGATGCGTTAAGAATAAGTGTCATCACTCTTTTTCCTCGGTTGAGCCCGAAACAGTTGATGCACTCATCATAAAAATTTAATCGCGAAAAATAATCTACAGGATGTTATGAATAACACTCATCTAAATGGATAACCTATCTCTAACTTTCGTTGATGTCTATATAAACATTAGGTTTCAGTTATTGGGTTTTCACCACTCGTGCGAATCCATGACAACAATTTTATGCCCCAATATTTCTCGGTTAAGCCTAAGCAGAGTTGGAGATAGCAAAATTGGGTTGTTGCCGTTAAACACTTCAAACCCTTGTGCAGCAACACCTGATTCATGCAACAAAGCCTACCGCCAAGCGTAAGGCGTTAATGTCATTGCGAAACGGACAGTGGGGCATGCCTTTATCGCTTTTCTCGGGTTCTGGAAATAGATCCTCAAATAAATTCCACTCCAGGTCGCTTAATCCTTTCAAATGGCCCTGCCATGGGTTTTAAGCGATCGCTTCACTCTCTAAATATACTATTAGTGGGATAGGTTCAGGTTATTTTTCATTGGCAGAGCGATCTTTAATCGTAATGCCTTTATCTTCGAGGAGCATTTTTAATGCTCGCTTGCTATTGCCATCGTCAATCAGTTCAAGAATCGTTTTAGTTTTTATATCTCTTAATTTATTCCGATACAGAGAAGATAAACCCAGCAGAGAAACTCCCAACCCGATAAAAGTATCGTCCAAACTGCCCACGACCGGAATAAAGTCTGGAATGGCATCCACTGGCGATAGCAAATAAGCAACGCCGAGACAGGTATTAAAAAATCCCATGACATACCCTTCGATATTCCTTGGATCGAAGGTGGCCCAGGCTAAGCAGTAGGCACAGATAAAGACGAATAGACGAAAGGCGATATCGACATAGGAAGCAACATGGGTAACAGCAACGCCGATCGGTTTCCAAAAATGCCACCACGGGCTTTGAGGAGAGATGTCTGAGAGGGATGATTTAAACAAAAACGCTTTCAACCAAGCGTTATGATCTACCAAAAATCCGAAAAAACCTAGTAAAAAATAAATACCTGCCATGGCCAATATCAAAGCAACTAATGCTTTGGCACCATCATATTTTCTAAACTCGTAGAGTGTTCCGGGAAAGCTCGGCAAGAGTTCAAATTGATATGGCCCTGATGGATTGGATTGATTTTGCAGCGAAACCTGGGAACCCTGCGATGCGAAAAAACGTTCCGCGAATCGCACTGCTTCTATACCCCGTCTGCTTGGAGTGGGGTTTTTGACTGGATTGGTCTCAGATTTAATTGAGTCGGGGTTGGTAGATCCAACGCTATTTCCCAAAGGAGTATGATGTGCCATAAAATTGTCTTGTTGATGAGAGTTTAAAGGTAACCGTCCCAGGGGGTACATAGTTAAGGGGGGTTGAGCCACACAATATCGAAAGTATGGTTGAACGACTACAGTGCGCCCACTCTATACCTTAGTCTACAGACTGAGGCAGTAAGGATGGGGTGGGCAACCCTAAACGAGCGGCTCGACTTTTGGGAGTGCATGAATTCAGAAATTTACGGATTGTAGTTGTTCGTATCCCTCGGCTAGATTGCGATAAATCTGAATCTGTCGATCAATCCAATCTTGTTTGAGGTTTAACTCCTGAGCCATGAGTTGTGCAACAATTGCAGCACATTCAGCACTGGCTTTTGCATTGAGAAATAGGGCTCGAGTGCGTCTGGCTAATACATCTTCAAGTTGGCGAGCCATTTCGTGCCGAATTTGCCAAATGACTTCGGCCTGCTGATAATTCAGTTTTGTGTGCAAAGGCTGACCCAGGTGGGGATGGCGACGGATTAAAGTGCGGATTTCTTGGGCATCCGCACCGTAAGGTCGCAAATTAACTTCTGAGATGGTCTCATGGGTCCAGCCATGAATTTGTAAGGTTGGTGTTCGGCATGGACACCGAGTCAATTCACCCACTAATTCGGCTTGATTGACAACATCCTCTGCCATCTTGCGGTAGGTTGTCCACTTGCCCCCCGTTACGGTGATTAATCCAGAGGGAGAAATAACGATTCGGTGATCTCGCGAGATTGAGGCCGTGCTTTGACTATCGCTAGAACGGACTAAGGGACGTAGGCCAGCAAAAATCGAGAGAACGTCCTGACCGGTTGGCGTTTTAGTCAAATATTGGGCGGCATGACTGAGGAGAAATTGAACTTCCTCTGGCAATGCGCGAGGTTCTAAGGAGATTTCATTGACAGGCATCTCTGTTGTGCCCAGAAGCACTTGTCCCTGCCAGGGAATTGCGAATAAAACCCGTCCATCCTCCGTTTTGGGAATGAGCATGGCATCGTTCCCAGGAAAAAATTCTTGAGGAAGGAGGATATGGGTGCCTTGGCTGGGTCTGACCAGTTTAGCTTGTGCCGAGTCATCCATTTGGCAAATGGTATCGACAAAAACGCCAGTGGCATTGATGACGGATTTGGCCGGAATATCGAATTCGCTATGGTTTTCAACGTCCTCTGCTCGAATGCCTGAAATCCGATCTTTTTGTTTCAGGAAGGCGATGCAACGAACATAATTGGTAACGGCTGCACCCAGTGTTGTTGCGGTTTGAGCCAAATTAACGGCTAGACGCGCATCGTCGAACTGTCCGTCTTGATAGACCACGCCGCCAGAGAGTTGTGAGGGGTCAAGGGTGGGTAGCCGCTGCATGGTTTCCGCTTTCGATAGGCATTGCGATGCACCAAAGCTCAACGATCCGGCGAGGCGATCATATACTTTCAATCCGGCACCGTAATAGAGTCCTTCCTGCCAGGAATAGGTTGGAATAATGAAAGAGAGATTACGAACCAAGTGGGGCGCATTGCGATACAGTAAGCCCCGTTCGCGCAGCGCATTGAGCACAAGGGGGATGTTGCCCTGTTGCAAATACCGCACCCCGCCATGGACCAATTTTGTACTTCGGCTAGAGGTTCCTTTGGCAAAGTCGGCTTGTTCGATTAAGGCAACCGTATGTCCGCGCGAGGCCGCATCGACAGCTACCCCCAACCCTGTCGCACCGCCGCCGATGATCGCAATATCGAAGGGCTGTGAGCAGTTCTGAATCTTGAGAAGGGCTTCGGTTCGGTTCATTTTGGGGTGTCTCTCAACCAGCACACTGGCTTTCGGGCAATCAGGCCTGCCATTGGAGGGTTAATGCAACGGCTTGCCGCCATTGGCGCAAGTCCACTTCTCTCTGGAGCGGAGATAAGGTGGGATAAAAAACGGCTTGCGATCGCCACAGCGATCGCAATACCCCACGATCAGGCCAAAATCCGACGCCTAACCCCGCTAAAAAGGCAGCACCTTGCGCCGTTGCTTCCGTCGTAGCAGATCGCAGAATCGCAATATCGAGTAAATCGGCCTGTCGTTGCATCAGACAATCGCTGGCAGATCCCCCGCCATCAACTCGCAATTCATAGATCGCTAGGGCTAACTCATCCCTCATACAGTCGATGACATCGGCCACCTGAAAGGCGATCGCGTCTAGAGCCGCCCGACAAATATGGGCTCGCTCCGTGCCCCGCGAAAGGCCCAGAATCATTCCCCGCGCATGGGGGTTCCAGTGCGGTGCGCCCAGTCCTGCAAAGGCCGGAACCACATAGACACCGCCAGCATCGGGAACAGATTGGGCGAGTCGTTCCCATTCCTGGACATCTTGAATGAGGTTGAGTTCATGTTGGAGCCACTGGACCGCAGCGCCCGCCGTAAACATCGATCCTTCAACGGCATATTCCAGTTTTCCATCGATTCGCCAAGCTACTGTTGTCAGCAACTTTTGGCTCTTGATAGGGGTTGTACCCGTATGGGCCAACAAAAAACAGCCCGTGCCATAGGTATTCTTGACGCTACCCGCATCAAAGCAGGTTTGCCCAAAAAGACCCGCCTGCTGATCCCCTGCAATACCAGCGATCGCAATGCCTGCTAAGGCTTCAGGATCCGATACTTCGCCAATCGCGCCGCTACTGTCGACCAGGGTGGGCAACAGGGCGCGGGGAATGCGAAAAAAATCCAGTAGCTCATCGTCCCAATCTCCCGTATGTAGGTTGAACAGCAGCGTTCGCGAGGCATTGCTGGGATCAGTGACGTGGCATTGTCCCTGGGTTAGCTGCCAAATCAGCCAGGAGTCTAAGGTGCCAAAAGCTAGCTCGCCTCGTTCGGCTTGGGCTTGGGCATCGGGAACCTGATCTAAAATCCATCGCAGCTTTGAAGCGCTGAAATAGGGGTCGATTTGAAGGCCCGTGCGATCGCGCAAAAACCCTTCCATTCCCTCTTCCTTCCATTGGTCGCAGAGATCGGCAGTGCGTCGATCCTGCCAGATAATTGCCGGATAGATGGGTTTTCCAGAGGACCGTTCCCACACCACCGTACTTTCGCGCTGGTTGGTAATGCCGAGCGCAGCCATATCTTTAGCGGTCAGATTGGCTTGATGTAGGGCCTGTTGCGCGACTGCCATTTGGGTGTTCGATAAGTCCAGCGGGTCTTGCTCGACCCAACCGGGCTGGGGGTAGCTCTGGCGATATCCTTGCTGGGCCAAGCTAACCGTTGTGCCTTCCGCGTCGAAGACCAGGGCACGGGCACTGGTGGTTCCCAGATCGAGGGCAAGAATGTATGGCTGGGTCATGAATGGAACCTTCCCCTTAATAAAAATTCAGGATGATCGGTGATAATGCCGTCTATCGGCCAATGGGTCAATTGCCGATGGTCCTGGCGGGTTTGCGCCCCGTAGACAAAGGTTCGGAGTCCGCAGGCAAGACTCTGGCTAATCAATGCCGGATCGAGCGTATCGTAATGGTACACAAGGGTTTGGATAGAAGGATGATCAGGTATCCAATTAGGCCGGACCTGAAAATCAATCGGACGATGAGCGACTAAAAGACCGCACTCGACATCGACTCGCTGACTGAGTTCCAAAATCAGCGGATGCCAAAATGAGGTGACGAGAATGCGTTGGTGAGCAAAATACCGACTCAGAATTGCAACGGTCGGATTCAACGCATCGGGTGTTTTGATCTCCAGATTCCAGAGGAATGGCTTCGATGGGTCGATGGTCAGGTTTAAAGCCTCTTCAAGCCTGGGGACGCTATACCCGACCAATTCGCTGAGTTCAGCTTGCGTGAGGGTAGCGACTGGGCATCCATCGGGCGTCAGGCGATCATGATACAGAATTGGAACGTTGTCGCGACTCAGGCGAATATCGGTTTCGATTCCGTCCACGCCCAGGGCGATCGCCGCCTCGAAAGCAGCCAGAGTGTTTTCAGGTGCTTTGGCAGGGTAGCCTCGGTGACTTAAAATTAGCATTGCAGTTGCTGTAGTCAATTCGCTAATGCGTCACTATATCCCTTGTTTTCATTGTATTTGGATAAAGAAGCCCTAAAAATTAATTAATTCTGCTGCCTGCCCAAATTGAGTTGCGTTTAATCCGTCTCTTTTCTACTAACCTGAGGTTGGAATGGAGTGACTTGCCATGAGCTATGAGTTCCCAGCCGATTTTGAATGGGGTGTTGCCACCGCCGCCTACCAAATTGAAGGGGCGATCGCATCTGAGGGGCGCAAACCCAGCGTGTGGGACACCTTCAGCGCCACTCCCGGACGCATCCTGCACGGAGATACTGGGGAAGTCGCCTGCGACCACTACCATCGCTTCGCCGAAGACGTGAAATGGATGGCGGAACTTGGTGTCAAGCATTATCGATTCAGTCTTGCTTGGCCTCGGATCATCCCTGACGGGCGCGGCACCGTCAACGAAGCGGGGATCGATTTTTATCGCCGTCTGCTGGACTGCCTGCAACAACATGGAATTACCCCCCATGCCACCCTCTTTCACTGGGATAGCCCTCAAGCTCTAGAAGACCGCTACGGCTCCTGGCAAAACCGGGAAATGGCGCAGGATTTTGCGGACTATGCCACCGCAGTGGTCAGCCGATTGGGCGATCGCATAACCTCCTGGATGACGATCAACGAAATTGCTTGCTTCACGCACTTGGGCTATGGGGTGAATCAGGTGCCTGTCCATGCCCCCGGAACGGTCGTAAGAAGCCTGAAGGAAGTTTGGCAAACCTCCCATCATGGCCTCCTCGCCCACGGCCTCGCCTGTCAAGCTATCCGTGCAGCATCTTCCGGCCCTTGCTCGGTGGCGCTGGTCGATAACTTTGTGCCGACCGTCCCCCTCACCGAATCCGAGGCCGATATTGCAGCCGCTCGCCAAGCCTTTCACATGCACGAGACCAACGGCGGCATCCTAGAACCCGCTCTAACGGGAGCCTACAGTCCAGCCCTCTTGGAAGATCTGGGTGAGAATGCACCGGATATCCAAGCCGGGGACTTAGCCATCATCCATCAGCCGCTGGACTGGTTTGGGTTCAATACCTATTTTGGGACTTACGTGCGGGCTAGCGATACGCCTGTCGGTTATGAAGTACTGCCTTTCCCTCAGGGCTATCCGCAATTGAATATGCCCTGGCTGCATCTGTTGCCAGAGTGTGTCTATTGGGGGATGCGTCATCTGAGCGAAACCTTGAACCGTCCAGATTTGCCCGTGCGAATTATGGAAAACGGAAGTGCGGGGCACGATACATTGACTGAGACGGGGGAGGTGATCGATAGCGATCGCATTCTCTACCTGCGCCAGTGCCTTAAATCGGCGCACCGTGCGATTCAGGAAGGCTATCCCCTGCGCGGTTACTTTGTCTGGACCCTACTGGACAATTTTGAATGGGCCTACGGACGCGATCGCCGCTTCGGCCTGTTGTATACAGATTACGAGACCCAGCGTCGCATTCCTAAAGCGAGTTTCCGCTGGTATCAAGAATGCATTCGCCAAAATCGAGTGGTGTAGCCATGTACCGCCAACACCTCCTCAAGCCCGATGGGCGATCGCTCACCCTCTATAGCCGAACCCCCATTGCAGCGGACCTCATCGCCCCTAGCCCCAGCACCGAGCCGATCCAGGCCACGCCCCACCTACGCTGGCATCCGCTACGGGGAGAATGGGTGGCCTACGCCAGTCACCGCCAAGGGCGAACCTTCATGCCGCCGCCGGAGTATAACCCGCTCGCCCCCACTCAAGATGCTCAGCATCCCACCGAATTGCCCGCCGGAGCCTACGATATTGCCGTCTTCGATAATCGCTTTCCGTCCTTACGTTTAGAGACCCATCACCCGCCGCCGCTCATCGTCGAAACTGCGCCCGCCAATGGAGCCTGCGAAGTCGTAGTCTTCACCCAAGATCCGGCGCAATCTCTGAGCACCTTATCCCTGGATCATCTGGTGCTTCTGCTGGAAGTTTGGGGCGATCGCACCCAAATCCTAGGCGAGGTGCCTCAGATTCAATACGTCCTACCCTTTGAAAATAAAGGCGTAGAAGTCGGTGTTACGCTGCACCATCCCCATGGCCAAATTTATGCCTACCCCTGCATTCCCCCGATTCCGGCTCAGATGTTGGTTCAGCAGCAAACCTACTTTCGGCAACATCGCCAATCATTACTCCCTGACCTTATCCAAAAAGAGATCATCGACCATCAACGCATTCTTTATCTGGATGAAGCGGCGATCGCCTGGGTGCCCGTCTGTGCGCGTTACCCCTACGAAGTCTGGGTTGCACCGCGCCAATCCTGTGCATCGTTTACCGATTTAAACCTAGAACAGAGAAGCAGTCTGGCCCGTGCCCTCAAAACCGTCCTACTCAAGTACGACGGTCTCTGGCAGCGTTCCTTTCCCTACCTAATGGCTTGGTTCCAGGCCCCTACAGATGGCAAACCCCATCCCGAATGGCAACTCCATGCCGAATTTTACCCCCCTTACCGAACGGCCCATAAACTCAAATACCTCGCCGGAACTGAACTGGCAGCAGGTCTTTTTGCCAATGACACCCTCCCGGAGGCGATCGCCCAGGAACTCCAGGGCATTTCTGTCGATCTGGATAAAACCCTATGATTTCAACCTTTCAAACCCAGTTTGGCCAACCTCCAGCGGTCGAGGCTCATGCGCCGGGACGGGTCAATCTTTTGGGAGAGCATACCGACTACAACGACGGGTTTGTTCTCCCCACCACGATTCCCCAAATCACCACTGTCCAAATGGGCTTGAGTCCAGATGCACGGCATCATTTATACACTGCATCTCTGAAGGAATGGGTGCATCTGTTGCCGACCGCCCCGATTCCGAGGGGTTTTGCCAGTTATGTCGCCGGGTGTCTGCGGCTATTGACACAACGGGGTATTTCAGTGCCGCCCCTGAATGTTTGGATAGATTCGTCTATCCCAATTGGGGCGGGTCTTTCGAGCAGTGCTGCCCTGGAAATTGCAGTTTTACGCGCCGTGCGATCGCTACTTGATTTGGAATTGAGCGATGTCGCATTGGCTCAGATTGGGCAACAAGCGGAACATCAGTTTGCTGGCGTTCGGTGTGGCATTCTGGATCAGATGGCGGTCAGTCTGGCCGATACACAACATCTGTTGTTTCTAGATACCCGCACCCTTGCCTACGAACAGATTCCGTTTCCGACTGGCGCTGAGATCATGGTCATCGATAGCGGTATACGCCGTGACCTTACAGACAGCGGTTATAATCAACGCCGCATCGAATGCGAAAAGGCTACTCAATTGCTTGGTCTGCCTGCCCTTAGAGATCTGCAAGGGTTAGATCAACTCCAATCGTTACCATTCCCCTTACAGCAACGTGCCCGCCATGTGTTTACGGAAAACCAGCGGGTGCTGAGGGCGAAACAGGGTTTGTCGGCGTCTCAATTTGGAGCATTGATGAATGCATCCCATGCCAGTCTCCGCGATGATTACGACGTTTCTATCCCAGCGCTGGATGGTTTGGCAGATTTGCTGCAACAGACATCAGGCGTATTCGGTGCGCGTCTAACCGGAGCCGGATTTGGTGGCGCTTGCGTTGCATTAGTAGCAGCCGGACAAAGCCAGACTATTGCGCGCTCGGTGTTAGACCAATATTGCAGAATTGGGTTTCGAGGACATGTACTGGTACCCATACGGTTCGGATAAAAAGCGATGGGCAATTAGGGCACTCCAATAGGCGATCACTTTTCGGTAATTTGGTCGATGAAGTGGCTGGGCGCTAGGTCAGTTCCTAGTGCCCAGCCAAGGGCTTAATG
>JBAVRC010000993.1:0-3125 GCA_049694615.1 Thermosynechococcaceae cyanobacterium
CCATCAATATGGGCAAAACTTGGCTCCACTTTTTTGGGGTTTTCAATGGCCTTAGCGCTCGTTAGTGCGTTAACAAAAGAAGCCGTTGCTTTGCCCAATGGCACTTGGCTATCAAAGCCACAAATCTGGTTTCATCTCTCCAATCAGACCTTGGATCAGGTGATGTATAAAATCAGGGCACAACGATATAAATTTGTGTTTCTAGATTTCCGTAATGTGACCGATCAAGATCAGCAATTGGTGACTGACAAGGTGCGTGAATATCGTCTTGCCCCCGTTGTTTGGATTCAATCTCCGCAATATCGGGCCCTGTCCATTGAGCAAATGGCCGATGCGGGGCGTTATGCAGATGGCATTCAGGTGGATGACCATTTCTTTTCTCATTACTCGCTGCAAGATTTTCGTAAACTGCGATCGCAATACAGTAAGTCAATCTTCTGTAGTATTCAACCCTTTCAATCCGCTTTAGTTCCTGTTAGCGGATGCAACCAAGTGGATGTTCAATGCTATGCGCCGCAAACACTGCAACGGTGCGTGAGGTTAGCCGATCGGCTCAAAGCGGTCACGAGTTTATCGTCTACCAATACACTCAGTTACCAAAATCGGATTGGCGGTCGATCTTTTAATGTTTTTCTGTGGCCGCACAGCGACGAGTTTGTCACCCGACCCACACCTCTACCCACCGTGCCAAACCTAGAAATGTCTCGTTTACTCTCGACACATTGAACCGTTGGAACAATTCTAAAGTCTAGAGATTAGTAATGGCCTAAAACCGACGAAGGGGGAATTGCCCAGGACTTATTACCCATAAATTGGAGTTGCGGATGAACCAACTTAAAACCTTAGGATTACTCAGTCTTCTGAGTGGACTGTTGGTTGCCATTGGCTATGGCATTGGCGGTTCGAGCGGGGCCTTGATGGGACTGGGTGTGGCTGCGATCTCGAATTTGTTCTCCTGGTATCAGTCCGACCAAATTGCGTTGGCAGCCTACCAGGCTCAACCCGTGAGCGAAGCCGAGGCTCCTGAATTGTATCGGATGGTGCAAAGACTGTGCGATCGCGCCCAATTACCCATGCCGGGACTGTATGTCGTCCCCAGTCCTGCTGCCAATGCTTTTGCTACCGGTCGAGATCCAGCCCATGCGGCAGTTGCGGTCACGGAAGGCATTGTGAATCTGTTGTCCTCGGAGGAGTTGGAGGGTGTGATTGCCCATGAACTCAGTCATGTTAAAAATCGCGATACGTTGACCCAGGCGGTGGCGGCAACCATTGCAGGAGCCATTTCCTATCTGGCTCAGATCTTGCAATATAGGTTGTGGTTTAGTGGTGGCTCTCGGGATGAGCGCGAGGGCGGCGGAAATCCCTTGGCGATGCTATTGGCGATTTTTCTGGCTCCTCTGGCTGCAATGGTGATCCAGATGGGGATTTCCCGTACCCGCGAATTTGCAGCCGATGCAGGTTCTGCCGAAATGACCGGAAATCCGCGTGCCCTTGCCAGTGCCCTGCAACGCCTAGAGGCAGAGGCACAACAGGTTCCTCTCGGCGGCAATCCGGCTTTTTCGCCTTTGTTGATTATCAATGGCGGACCTGGCCAATTTTTGGCCAATTTGTTTGCTACCCACCCTTCCACAGAAGCCCGGATTGAAAATTTGCTGCGGTTAGAGCAAAAAGTTAGAACTTTCGGTATGTCCTAAACCAGTGTTTTAAAGGGTTTCTGCGTACCAAGATTTTGTGTTTCGGAGCTTTTTGCGGTGGGCTACGCTGGTGGCGATCGCCCACCGCACCGAGCGACTGTACCATTGAAGGCGGCTTCGGAAAAAATTTGCTAGGATTGGCAAAGTTCTTTCATCCATATTGCTATGCGCTTAAAATCTTGGGAGTCGCCGCGTAGCGGCAGGCGACGCAATGATAAGTCGAAGCAAGCCTCGGCTCGACTCAGACAACTGAAGAAACGCAACCAACGCTTACGCAAACGCCTTAAATCCAATGACGGCCATGCCGCCCCAACCCCAGGACCCGCTCCTGGGGTTTGTTTTTGGAGCGCCCCGGCGACCATCCTTCAAGCTGAACTCATTCATGCATTTTTAATCTCAGTCTCAGGAATTTGCAGGACTGTTTTCAGACTAGCCGCTTAGATTGAGGATGATTCGGGACCATGTTGCTGCTGCCGAATCCTTGTTGTCCTCTCACAATCCCTTTAAGCTGATGATCCGAATTCTCTTTCCTAGCGCGCTGTTGGCTGTGTCCATCCTCGGCTCTGGCCTCACGGTAGTTCGTGCTGAATCTAGTCTGCCGCCCGGTGCAGCAGACATGCCCCCCGGTTACACCCTCAGTAAAACGGCCCTTCCTGGGAAGCATTGTTATCACTACGGTGGAGATCATACCTATTTCTATTGCTATCCCCGAGCAATTAGCGCTTCTGAAATCAAATCCCACGATGCCATGATGATGAAAAAAGACGATTCCATGATGATGATGAAAAAAGACGACTCCATGATGCAAGGCAAATAAAACCACGGAGAGTCCCATGAATCATTTGAGATTGGGGAGACGATCCGTTCTCCTCTATGCAGGGTTGGGGATTGCAGGCGTGGGTTCAGCCCTAGCCCTGAAGGGGTTGGGCCGAAACTCAGGGGCTTCTAACGGTGCGATCGCCCCTACAGATGCGTTGCTCCAATCGGCCCAAGCCACATCGAGTCAATCCTTGCCGGAGTTCCAAGGCATTAGTCAGTGGCTCAATTCAGCTCCGCTCAGGGTGGCCAATCTAAACGGCAAAGTGGTGTTGGTCCAGTTTTGGACCTTTGAATGTATTAACTGTCAGCGCACCTTACCCTATATCGTCCAATGGCATAAAAAATATGCGGCACAGGGTCTACAGGTGATTGGGGTTCATACCCCAGAGTTTGCGTTTGAACGGGACGTGAATAATGTTCGGGACGCGCTCAAGCAACACGATATTACCTACCCAGTGCCCTTGGATAACAATTTCCAAACCTGGAAGGCGTATAACAATCGCTACTGGCCCAACCTCTATCTCGCGGATCGGCAGGGGTTCTTGCGCTATAGCCATTCCGGCGAAGGAGCCTATGATACGACGGAACAGACGATTCGACGGTTGTTAGGGT
>JBAVRC010000994.1:0-3356 GCA_049694615.1 Thermosynechococcaceae cyanobacterium
GTGCTATCTGGGATGGCTAATTGTTTGGCCTGAGCGCTCATCCGCTGTAATGTTTCGGGCGATCGCCGCAACTCTGCCACAATCTCCTGCAATTGATCGGCTGAGATTGCTTTTTCGCGGAAAACTTGGGCTGCCCCGCCATCGACAAAATATTTGGCATTGTAATATTGGTGATCCTCAGCCGCATAGGGATAGGGAATGAGCAGACTGGGCGTCCCCGTTATGGCCAATTCGGTCATGGTACCCGCCCCGGAACGACTAATAGCCAGGTCCGCTCGCTGCAATAACCCGGCCATATTGTCGTAAAAAGGACGTTCCAAATAATGGGCATGCTGGAGCGTGCCAAAATCGGGATCGGAATCCCCCGTCAGGTGAACCAGCCAGAGACCATCTGTCAGCCACTGAGGCGCACATTGTCGCACCAGTCGATTCAGGGCCAAGGCACCTTGACTGCCCCCCATCACCACAATGACAAAGGCATCTGCCGGAAGCTTGAGATCCAGCGCAGTGGGTTGCAAAAAGCCCTCCCGCACCGGGGTTCCCACCACCTGACTTTTGACCTGCGGTAAGTAAGACTGCGCCGCAGCAAACCCCAAGGCCACCGCACTGCACCACCGACTCAGAAATCGGGTCACCTTACCGGGAATGGCATTGGATTCGTGGAGAACACTGGGCAAACCCAGCGATCGCGCCGCCAGAATCGCCGGGGCTGCAATATACCCGCCGGTGGTGAGTACTCCAGCAAATTGGCCGCGTTTGAGCAATTGCCGGGTTTGCCAAAAGGACCAGATAAACTTGCCTAAAATGACCAATGTTTTAAGGTTAGGTTTGGTTTGAAACCCTTCCACCGGAATAATATGCAGGGGATAGCGTTGGGGCACCAATTGGGTTTCCAGGCGATCGCTCACCCCCAGCCATTCAATCTGATAGTGATTCTGTTCTAGAGCTTGGGCCACGGCGATCGCCGGAAAGAGATGCCCCCCCGTTCCACTGGCAGCAACCAAGAGTCGGACTTTGGCAGAGGGAGGGGTGGAATGGGCTGAGACAGAAGAGGTCATAGGCAACACATAGGCATTCAGGCAACGATTGTAACAGTGGCCATGTCACAATCGAGATAATCTGTGCTATCACAGGCTGTAGTTTGTATGAGTGGATTGGGCATGGACCGCATAAAAAACATGAAGCAAGGGTTAAGTCTGCATTTAACGGGAACCATTTTCCGGGTTGCTCTTCTCTGCCTGGGGATGGTCGGGTGGCAATTGCCTTTGCGCGCTGCAACGCCTATCGCGACCCCTTCAAGCCCTACAACCGCAACGCCTGCCCCCGCGAATACCGCTGCGCCACCGCCCGTTCTCCTCGAATTCGTAAAAAACCTTGATGCCGCCGCCAGTCGTAAAGATTTGGGGGCAGCTATGCAGTATTTCAGTGCCAACCTGACCCATAGCGACGGACTAGACAACAAAACTTACAGCGAAGCCCTTAAAGCCTTTTGGCAGAACACCCCATCGGTGCAGTATCAAACCCAAATCGATTCCTGGCAACTTCAAGGCCCCAATCAATACCTGATGGAAACCACCACTACGATTCGCGGGGTACAAAAGGCCGCCGAGCGCGATATGACACTGGAATCCACCGTGCGATCGCGGACAACCATTATCGATCAAAAAATTACAAACCAGACAATCTTGTCGGAACAAACTCGCTTGAGCGCTGGAGACAAAGCACCCAATGTCCAGATCAATTTGCCGGAGCAGGTGACGGTGGGACAATCGTTTAACTTTGATGCCATTGTCAAAGATCCCCTGGGAGAAGATTTGCTGCTGGGGGCAGCGTTGGAAGAGTCAGTTACGCCGGACCGTTACTTGCAACCTGCGGCAGTGACCCTAGAGCCGCTTTCGGCAGGTGGTTTATTTAAGATTGGTAAGGCACCGCAGCAGCCTGGCCGCAAGTGGATTTCAGCGATTCTCATTCAGTCGAGTGGCATGGCCATCGTCAGTCAGCGGCTCAACGTTGTGCCATCCAATTCAGCCGCAAGTCCGTCGTCTCGCTAGTTGTTGTTCAACCATGGCCTAGGTCCAGCTCAAGATTATCCTATGCAATCGAATCTCGCATCCCAAGGGGCCACACCGACTCAGTCGCAATCGACGGACTTGCCTGCGATGCAGTCCAACCCGAGTGGCCATATTTCTTTCAAGGCCGAGCACGGTCTGTTATATCTGCATTTGCCGCCCGTCAAAACAGCCAATGCAGACTGGTCCCAACTGTGGGAGCAATTGCAGCAACGTCTTGAAGCCAGCCAACGGATTTGGCCACCCAATACGCCTGTATACCTGGTGGCCCAAGACCGATTACTCGATTATCGACAATTAGAGCAATTAGCAACTGCGTTAACGGTAGCCAATCTGCACCTTCAGCGCGTGTTTACCAGTCGACGACAAACTGCGATTGCAGCGGTCACAGCGGGGTATAGTGTCGAACAACCCTCGCCCAATCTCCCCTTGGCCAATAAACCCATTGCGAAGCTAACGGTCCCGCTCCCACCGCCCGCACCTGTACTAGCCGAACCTTTATACCTACAGACAACTCTCCGTTCTGGGAGCGAGGTGCGCCATCCGGGGTCTGTAGTAATTGTGGGCGATGTGAACCCAGGTAGCGCCATCATTGCCGATGGTAGTATTTTAGTATGGGGGCGTCTGCGCGGGATTGCCCATGCCGGGGCGATGGGGGATCGCCAAACCCAAGTGATGGCCTTGCAAATGGAGCCAACCCAGATCCGAATTGCCGATCAGGTAGCTCGTTCGCCGGAAAAACCGCCCACACAGTTTTATCCTGAAGTTGCGTATATTGGACCGGACGGGATTCAAATTTCACGGGCTAGTGAGTTTGCCAAGCAAAAAGGCGTGTCTGGATTGGATGCTGGATAATAAACGCGTAGCATCCTTGGAGAATTAACTGTATGTATACGATTCGAGTGAGTTCTTAAAACAGTATGGGTCGAATTATTGTGGTTACCTCCGGTAAAGGAGGCGTTGGGAAAACAACCTGCACAGCCAACTTGGGCATGGCTTTGGCTCGGTTGGGTCGATCAGTCGCCTTAATGGACGCCGATTTTGGTCTGCGCAACTTAGACTTGTTGTTAGGGCTGGAAAATCGGGTTGTTTATACGGCCTTAGAAGTACTGGCGGGGCAATGTCGCTTGGAACAAGCCCTAGTGCGCGACAAACGTCAAAACGATTTGGTTCTGTTGCCTGCGGCCCAGAATCGCAATAAAGATGCGGTCACGCCGGAGCAAATGAAGCAATTAGCCTATGCGCTCACCAAGAAGTACGATTATGTCCTGATCGACTGTCCAGCGG
>JBAVRC010000995.1:0-1730 GCA_049694615.1 Thermosynechococcaceae cyanobacterium
CTGGTATGGCGATCACATTGCGGGCGATAAAGTCGCAGGCGATAAAGTCATGGGCAACAAAGTCCAAATCTCTACCGTTCAAGGGGATGCCGTTGCAGGCAACAAAATCGTCAACCCTCAAAACCTAGCCGAAGCGGCCAAAGAAATTCAAGACCTGATCGAACAACTCGCCCAAACCTATCCCACCGACACCATGCCAGCTAAAGTCGGCTTTGCAAATGCGATCGTCCAGCATATCGATGCAAACCCCTCCCTCAGCCAACGCCTCCTCAGTGCAGGTAAAGCCGGAAGCATTGCCGCACTTGGTCAAGCCCTCAATCATCCCCTGGCTAGCTTTGTGATTGCTGCTATTGAAGATTGGCAAAAGAGTAAGGACGTTAGCAAAACTCCTTTAGCAGAATAGGGTAGAGCTGTTGGGTTGTTTGCGTATTGCCCTTCTTCCCGCAAAAGCATGTAAACCATACTGCAAAGCGCTCCTACTCGAATACCCCCCGAAAAGGACAGAAACCGATGTAGACTCAATATACAGTAGCGATCGCCTATTGGAAAACTTCAAGTAACTTCTTCATTTAATTATAATTTTTTTGAACGATTCATCAATTCTTCAAAGGTTTCCCTGCCAATCTTTTTCTGAATATTTTTATAAAACAATTTTGATCTCAAAAATAATATCCAATCTTTTAAGCTAAACAAACTCCATATAGGGGAATCAAAACTGATGGTTGAATAAATATCTCTCAACCATTCTTTGCTAGAATAGTGATGTGAAAAACTGTATTCTTTGAATGAGGAATATGGTGCTAGCTCAGAGTAAAAAAATCCTGAGACAGTTTCTTTTAATCCTCTAATCATTAAGTCAAATACTGGATAAGGAACTATGGGGAAAAAATAAGATGGTGGCATCACAATATCAATATTATTATCCTGTCCACTTGCACTAACTACTGCATGAGTGAGGCTTAAAAATGTTCTCTGTAGTGTAGTAGAGGCTGCATCTTCTTCATTCTTCACGTCATCCCAATTTTGATGCATTAGTAATGCTATCTTTTTTATGATTGGGTGTTTAGGTTTAGCACCAACTAAACAATTTTGCAAAAAAACTGCATTCTCCATCGTGGCAAACATAGGTTGGAAAATACCTGCAAAGAAGTCATAACGATGAGCAAAAATATCAAAAGGCTTTAGACAAATACAATCGCAGTCAGCATAAATCCCACCATATTGATATAAGATATCATACCTAAGAACATCAACACGCTCACCTAAGGTCAAAGATTGACTGAATAAAAACTTGAGTTCTTCATTGCAAAAAGTATATTCTTTGACCTCCTCATTAGTCCATAGTTTATATTCCCAATCCGGATTTTTTTCTATCCACGTTTTTTGATATTCATTTAAATTATGTGGTATTTGCCGATTGCCAATCCATATTTGATGGATAATTTTAGGGATTTTAGGAATCTCCTGAGGTTCAACCTTTAATAAGTTATTTTTCTTGTATAACTCTTTGAAGAAATTGAAATATTTTCGATTTTGATCGGTATATTTTTCGATCTGCTTAAAATATCCGGTTCCTTGCCCCATCGCAACATCGAAGTCAACATAACCCTCTTTAATCACTCTGGGGAGAGAAAAATTGAAACCTACTCCCAAATAAAGGAGGTAAAATGCGGTTTACAAAACGGTTCATGAGATCCCTCAGGCGCATAAGGGCAGTCTCTAAGTGAGGA
>JBAVRC010000996.1:0-7518 GCA_049694615.1 Thermosynechococcaceae cyanobacterium
GGTGTACGCTGACCCCAATCGCTTTCAATCCGACCTGATTCAGCGTTTTCCTCAGGAACAAGCCGCGATTCGACGGTATTTTAAAGATCTCCAGAAAGCGGCATTTTGGTTTGGCGCACATGCGATGCTGGAGTTATTTCCGATCTGGCTGCATCCCTTTCTCAGGCAAGCCCTTCGCTATTTCGGTGCGATCGCCCGACAAACGACCCAACGCTATTTAGATCGGAACTTCCGAGATGACCACCTCAAAGCATTGCTGACTTCCCAGTGGGGCGATTATGGCTTACCGCCCTCCCAAAGCTGCTTTGGCATTCATGGTGTAATCGCGACCCATTATTTCAAGGGGGGATGGTATCCCTTGGGCGGCGCAAAGGCGATCGCGCAGTCCATTATCCCCACCATCGAACAGGCGGGCGGTGTCGTCATGACCCAACGTCGAGTGACAGAAATCCTGCTGGAATCCGGGACAGCGGTGGGCGTGAACGCCCAGAATGTGGCACGTCCTCAGGCAGAACTGGAAACCTACCATGCCCCCATTGTGGTGTCCGATGCTGGTGCTTTCAATACCTATTTGAAGCTGATTCCACCCATCTACCCGCTAGCGGAGCGCCAGAAAATTCAAGCGTTTCCCAAAAGTAGCAGTATGGTGACCCTGTATTTAGGCTTAAAGGAGAGTCCACAGAAACTGTGCTTTCGGGGTGAAAATCACTGGATTTACACGACCTACGATCACGATGCAATCGCCCAAGCTTCGCCCATCTCTTCAGATCGTTTACCCAAATTCGGCTATCTCTCGTTTCCATCCCTGAAAGACCCCTTGGCGGAGGGACATACGGCAGAAATCATCGCCCACGTTGACTACGATTTCTTTGAGCAGTGGCGGGAGCAAGCTTGGCGGCGGCGAGGCAGCGACTACACCGAACTGAAAACCCAAATGACTCAGTCTCTGATTCAGTTAGTGGAGAGTCACTACCCTGGGTTTGAGGCGTTGATTGAGTATGCCGAACTCTCGACCCCCCTAACGGTAGAACACTTCGATGCCAGCGATCGCGGCGCGATCTACGGTATTCCCTGCATTCCCGAACGACTCGATCAAACCTGGATCGGGGCTAGGACACCGATTAAAAATTTATACTTGACCGGAGCCGATACCTTTTCCCTTGGGATTATGGGAGCGATGATGGGCGGCGTGAAAACCGCAGGGATTTTGAATGGCGCATTCGGCTTTTTTAAGATTATGGCAACCATCATGCGATCATCGGCATTACGCAGGGGCGAGATGAAGTGTCCTCGATGAGTGATCGCCCTTCAGATTAAGTCCTATCAGTAGGGAACGAGCAGCAACCCATTTTCTGCTGCCACCCTCCGAATCTCAACCCTCAGCAACTTGTGATTCAGGGGCATTGCATCTTGGGAAAACACTGTACGTAATGAAGGTTGTGAGGGGCGATCGCCGACACCCTCCCCCATCGCACCGAAGGCGTGTTGCTCGATATGGAATCCTTCGGATCGTTCATCCTAACGACAGTCAGGAATACTCACCTACCAGCGTTGAGGACTTGTTCCGCCATCAGATTTAGCCCAGGAAACGAGTCTGCTCAACCCAGAAATTCTGTTTCCAGCTTAATAGGGTCGTTCTAAAAGAGCCGCACCCAATTGTTTTCATGTTTTTGACGGATCTTCCCTCGCCCCTAAGCCTAGTCCTGTATACACCGAGACTTCCTCCTTTTTTGAGGATTCATTATACTCAGTCCAGCAACGGGCAATACGTTTCATAGTTGTAAACGCTTGCTAGGTGGTACTTCAAGCTTATAACACTGCTTCTCCACAATCCCGCTTTGTGAAAAACGTCCAGGCAATTCAGAAAAATCAGTCAAGGAGAGACATGAAGACAACTTATCAAGTCTCAGTTCCCTCATACAGGAAACTGTTAATGCTATCGCTCACTTTATTGCTACTGGTCTTCATGCTCTCCTTTGGTCTCAAGGGATTAGCGCTGGAGAGGCAATCTCAAACGCGAACTTACTATATTGCAGCAGAGGAACTGGATTGGGATTATGCCCAGGGTCAAATCAATCAGATTACAGGTCAAGCATTTGACGAGGTTGCTAATGTTTTTGTGAAGCCAGCAGATAACCGAATTGGCTCGGTTTATCGCAAGGCGTTATATAAGGAATATATCGACAGCAGCTTCAGTAAGCTCAAAGAGATTCCTGCGGAATGGCAACATTTGGGAGTACTTGGGCCTGTGATTCGGGCTGAGGTAGGCGATACGATTGAGGTTGTTTTTAAGAACAAAACGGCGCTGACGACGAGTCTCCATCCCCATGGAGTATTTTACGAGAAGGATTCGGAAGGGGCGCTGTATAACGATGGGACGAGTGGCGATCGCAAACTGGATGATGTGGTAGCGCCAGGTCAGACCCATACCTATATCTGGAAAGTGCCTGAGCGAGCAGGGCCAGGGCCTCACGATCTCAGTTCGATTCTTTGGATGTATCACGGGCACACAGACGAGACGCGAGATACTTATTCTGGGCTGATTGGCCCCATGATTATTAGTGCCAAAGGCATGACTAAGGCGAATGGGATGCCTAAGGATGTAGATCGTGAGTTTATCTTATTATTCACGGTGTTTGATGAAAACAAAAGCTGGTATTTGAAAGACAATATTCAAACCCATACCCAGTCCCAGCATTTAGCTAATACGGCAGCTAAAGGTGGTAAAGAGAATGAAGCACTAGAAGAGGATGAAGATTTTATCGAGAGCAATCTGATGCATTCTATTAATGGGTATGTTTACGGAAATTTGCCGATGCTGACGATGAAAAAAGGAGAGCGGGTGCGGTGGTATGTGTTGGCATTGGGAACTGAGGTGGATTTGCATACGCCGCATTGGCACGGACAAACGGGATTAATGATGGGAATGCGGATGGATATGCTCGATCTATTGCCCGGAGATATGAAGATATTGGATATGGTGCCTGATAACCCTGGAACTTGGCTGGTTCATTGTCATGTGAACGATCATATTGATGCGGGGATGGCAGCAAGGTTTACGGTGACTTCTTGACTGTCTTGTATTGGTAAGATTTTGGAGAATTATTTTCAACGATCGCGTCAAAAATATGTTTAAAAAAGAACTGTGCGTCATAGTTTAGAACGATTCACCAAACATCCATCGTCCATGTAGATAATGCGATCGGCAAGATCTAAAATCCGGTTGTCATGGGTCACGAGTAAAATAGTGCAACCCTGCTCCCTAGCAAGATTTTCCATGATTTGAACCACATCTCGCCACGATTTTTTATCGAGTGCCGCCTTGGGTTCATCGGCCAGAATAATTTGGGGTTGGCTGACCAAGGCACGGGCGATCGCCGCATCAACCCTCAGAACCCACCTCTCATTCCAACAACAACAATCGCATCGCATCGAGATGAACCTGCCAAGGAAGGGATTGGTCTTTAAGAGTTGCCCATTTCTCTTTGAACACTTCGGCTTGCAGATGGTAATCGCTGGGGCTATTGGGCACAGACTGTAACTTTAGGAATAACGTGATCCGGTGCGGCGTTTCGCTTGTGTCAGCGAGCCAGCAAGAAAACGTATTGGGCGGCAAGACCTTAGATTGGGAGCGGTTTGCGGCAGGATGGGTCTCGCCATTGGATAGATTGCGACACTGCATCGCCTCTTCACAGTAAAAGCCTTGAATCGTCGAAGCGTTGCGGTTCTCTGATTCGACTCGCGGCGCTTCCAAAAAGACGATCTGATGGGCGCGAATTCCAATCTGGTTCAAGCGAGAAGGGATCGGCTCTACAACTTCTAAAGAACATCCCCAATCCAAGGCTTCGATGGTCTGAGTTCCACTCGCTCTGGCACGAGAAAAGTTTTTACACCCAGTCAGTTGGGCAATACTGACCGTCTGGGGCTGCTCGAAAATTTGATGCTTGGGGGCATGGGTGATCGCCTTTCCCCCCTCAACCACCAACAAATCCTCGCAGACGCGGTAGGCTTCCTCTAGATTGTGGGTCACGAACAGCGAGACGCCTGTATAAGCTGACAAACTAGCCACGATCAGCTTTTCCATCTGGTGGCGGAGGTGGGTATCCAGCGCCGAAAACGGCTCGTCGAGCAAGAGCGCTTCCGGTTGGCTGGCGAGGACGCGAGCAAGGGCCACGCGCTGTTGTTGACCGCCGGAAAGCTGATGGGGATATCGCTGTGCTAAGCCTTCTAACTGCATCGCCACGAGTTGCGCTGCAATTTCTTGCTGAACCCGTTCCTTGGAAAGCCCTTTAGGTAAGCCGAAGGCAATATTTTGCGCCACGGTGAGGTGGGGAAAGAGTGCATAATTCTGAAACAAAACCCCAATGCGGCGATCGCGACTGGGCACATTAATCCCGCGCTGGGCATCGAACAACACGCGTCCGTTGAGCGTAATTCGACCGGATATTGGCGTTTCAATCCCGGCAATACAGCGCAGAATTAAACTTTTCCCTGCACCGGAGGCACCGAGCAGCCCGAGGGTTTGCTGACCTGCGGTAAAGGCGACATCTAAGTCAAAACCGGAGAGTTGTGTTCGGATTTCGACGGCGAGTTTTGCATCGTTCAAAACGGTTGGACTCGGATCCGCCCCTATCCTCGACGGGAAAGAAGCGATGGTCTCCGACGTTAAAGTCCCTCTAATGGTCTGCTTGCGCCGACTTTGCCACAGATTGGCGGCAGTGATTCCAGACAGCGAAATCCCGATAATGACTAGGGTCCAAAACAATGCTTCCTGGGGTGCGCCCCCTTCGACCGCAAAGTAAATCGCCATGGGAATGGTTTGGGTTTGGCCGGGGATGTTGCCCGCCAACATGAGGGTTGCACCAAATTCCCCTAAAGCGCGGGCAAAGGCCAGCGTTGTCCCCGCCAGAATGCCGGGGAGGGCGAGGGGAAAGGTAATCCGCCAAAAAATCGCGGCCTCGGACGCACCCAAGGTCCGAGCCGCCCGTTGTAAGTTGACATCGATCTGCTCGAAGGCTCCCAAGGTCGTTTTGTACATCAGCGGAAAAGCCACCACAGTTGCGGTGAGCACGGCGGCATACCAGGTGAAGACAATCGTGAGATCGGCGGGCAGGCGTTGACCCAAAGGGCCATTTTTGCCCAACAGCATCAAAAGGATGAAACCGACGACGGTGGGCGGCAGTATCAGCGGCGAGATGAAGAGTCCTTCAATGAGCGATCGCCCTTTGCCCCGATAACCCCACATCCAGTAGGCAGCGGCAATTCCTAGACCGAATGTGATGAGGGTGGCCAGGGATGCGGTTTTGAGCGAAATCCATAGGGGAGAGAGATCGGTGGGCATAGTACGATCCATCCGTGGGCTGAGGGCCTACAAGGCACTGTGCATTAAACATTTATCCCCGTAGGATAACGATATTCATTGAATCGTAATGATTCAACGATGACAGATCCGCAGTCAATCCTGACTCAAGGGGGGAATCCTCAGTGAAGGCTTACTCTTCATGAATTGGAGGTTTTTACTGTGTTAGCGCTATATCATAAACATTGATTAGACTCTAATATAAGGGATCAGACCTATTCAGCTTAATGACACTTTCTATGTATAGCGAAGCCCAAATTCGAGACCAATTTGGCGATGAAACACTCAATTACCTCAAAAACAAAAACCGAGGTGGAAGCAACAGCGAAAAAGGTAATTCCTACGAAAACTTCTTTGCCGTTTACCAGTTAGCGCGACTGGCAGTTCAGGTCATTGAACGGAATGAGTCTATATCCCTGTCCAGCCAAGTTCTAGCCTTTGTAGACGACCTCATTATTGATCACGACGATCCTGAAATCCCTCTGAAGCATTATCAACTCAAAAATAGTGCCAGTGTCTCTTGGGGACATGATCTCCGATCCATCGCTGATGACTTTCGTAAGCAACAGCAAATCAACCAAACGATTAATCGCTCATCCGACCTCTGTCTTGTCGTTTCCAACCCTCAACTCAAATCATCTCTAGAGCGAAGTCAGCCTGATGACCTCAAATCTTATAGCCAAGTCGCGTTTTTCCCCTATGCCAGAAAACTCATCCAAGTCCTGGAGCAGGATGCTGGTTTTCTAGACGCCATCAAATACCTCAGCGCCTTTGACAATCCTGCACCAGATAAGATTGAATGCGCTGCAACCGTATTACTTGGGGCTTGGACTGCCTGTGACAAATCCAATGCCTCTGTTCTCGAAATTCTTCAAACAGCCCAGGGAACCAGTCCATCATTTATTCGCGTCTTAGGCCAAGAATGGGAAATAGATCCAGATGTTAAGCAGATTTTGGACAATGTAGCCAACTTTTCCTATAATACTGCAAAGGGTTTTCTGCATTGGCAGTTTGGTAGTGGTCTTGAAGAAGGCACACTGCCCTATGGCTGTAACACGCCCCAGTTCAAGAAATTTGAGTCAGTCATCAAGCGCAAAAAGCCCACATCCTACGAGGACTTAGAGGTTTTTCTGATATGACAAGGACATACTCAGCTCTCGTTAATCCTACTATTACAGCCTTGCTCGACACCCTAGTCGATAAATTGACAGATCCTGAACTTTATCAAGCAACCATGACCAAACTTGGGTCGCACTTTGGTGATGTGCTTCTCAACCAAATCAATAGCCCTTCAGCCAGTGTTTACCTTGCCTCCACAGTAGAAGACGCAGACTATCTTTCCAAAGGGATCCTGGACCGATTAGAAACGCAGATCAACTCCATTGCCTTTGCCTGCTTCTGGAACCAAAGACTTTCTCCCTTTGATATTGAAGACCTTCAAATTGCGCCCATTCTAAGGAAATACCAAGAACCCTCCAGCAAAACCGTAAATTATCTGGTAGTGGTGAAGTCCATCATTTCTGGAGCCTGTGTCGTTAAAACAAATCTTTTGGAATTGATCCAGAAAATTGATCCAGAAAAAATATTTATCGTTGCGCCTGTTATTCATACTCAGTCAGAGGCAAAGCTCAAGCAAGAGTTTACCCCAAACATCTACAACAAATTTCAATTTGTTTACTTTGCTCAAGACGATGAACGGGCTCCTGATGGTGAGATGATTCCTGGGATTGGTGGTATGGTTTATGACCGTCTAGGATTCAAAGATCAAGACGATAAAAATCACTATATCCCCAAAATTGTCAAGTCTAGACGCGCAAAGCTAGCTCTTGTTTAGAGGGTTAAGATCTTCATTCTGAACCAAAGCCAAAAAGTAGACCGTCCACTAGATAGGTTTAGCGGATAACTGAGATGGTAATATCTAATTATGTCTAAGCCATCAAAAGGGTTTGCTCAGCCCAAACCCGCAAAGAAGTCGAAATCCCCAGCAATAGAGCAGCCGAAAAATTCCTCGAAACAGCCGCCATTCCTGATGAAACTAATCGTGGATATTGGAATGATAACCTTTGGATTATTTCAACTGGCCCGTATTGTCCTTGATAAGCAGCTTAACTCAAAATCTAAAAAGAATTCAAAAAAAAACTAATTTTTAACGACAAGAT
>JBAVRC010000997.1:0-2007 GCA_049694615.1 Thermosynechococcaceae cyanobacterium
ATGGGTGGCCGTTCTGAGCATTGTTCTTTCCTTTCCTTTGGGGGTGTTATTGGCCCTAGGACGCCAAAGTACCCTCCCTGTTGTCCGCAACCTCAGCATTGCGTACATTGAAGTCATTCGCGGCTTACCTTTGATTGGCATTTTGTTTATGGCCCAAGTCATGCTTCCCTTGTTGCTGCCGCCGCAAATTACGGTCGATCAATTGGTCCGGGCGATCGCTGGGTTAACCCTCTTTAGCGCGGCCTACCTAGCCGAAACCGTGCGGGGCGGCTTGCAATCCATTCCTAAGGGCCAATGGGAGGCATCCCAAGCCTTGGGGCTGTCTCCGCCGCTCATGTTGGCGTTGGTGATTTTGCCCCAAGCGCTACGGGCCGTGATCCCGGCCATTGTGGGGCAATTTATTGGGTTGTTCAAGGACACCGCGCTGTTGTCTATTGTGGGTCTGGTGGAACTCACAGGCATTGCTCGCAGCATTGCTTCCCAGCCGGAATATCTGGGTCACTATGCTGAAGTGTATTTGGCCATTGGCCTCATGTATTGGATATTCTGTTATGGCATGTCCGTGAGCAGCCGTCGTTTAGAACATCGTTTAGGGCAACAGGCATGACTGAGGCAACAGAACCGTCTCCCCTCATTGTGGTTCAGGGTATCCAAAAGTGGTATGGCACATTTCATGCCCTGAAGGGGATTGATTTAACCCTTTATCCCCAAGAAGTTGTGGTGTTGATGGGACCGTCCGGGTCTGGCAAGTCCACCTTTCTGCGCACCCTCAATGGCCTGGAAACCTATCAAGATGGGCACATTACCATCGACGGACTGCCCCTCACCCAAAATGCCAAACATTTGGAAGCGGTGCGGCGGGAGGTGGGGATGGTGTTTCAGCAATTTAATTTGTTTCCCCATCTCACGGTGTTGCAAAATATTATGCTGGCCCCGATCTGGGTGCGTCGGTGGCCGAAGGGACAGGCCCAAGAGGTGGCGATGCAACTCCTAGAACGGGTGGGGATTTTAGAGCAAGCCCACAAATATCCCGGTCAGTTATCCGGTGGGCAACAGCAACGGGTGGCGATCGCCCGTGCCCTCGCCATGCAACCGAAAGTGATGCTGTTTGACGAACCCACCTCGGCCCTGGACCCAGAAATGATCAAAGAAGTGCTGGATGCCATGCGATCGCTGGCCGAGTCAGGTATGACGATGGTGATTGTGACCCATGAGGTGGGGTTTGCCAGGGAAGTGGCCCATCGGATTTTGTTGATGGATCAAGGCGTGGTGGTGGAACAAGCCACCCCGGAGGACTTTTTCCAAAATCCCCAGGAGGAACGCAGTCGTCAGTTTTTATCGCAGATTTTGTCTTAGGCCGTTAGGAGAAAAACTTGAGATAGCAAAGGGCTTTAGGCGATTTCTGGGAAACAACCTACCGCCGGCTACTCTACGAGAAATAAACTACGACTTCCCTATCGCCAAGGGCGAGGCTACGCCAACGACAAGCTCAGGACAACGCGCTCAGCCAGCTAGATATTTCGCCGTTCGGCTGAGCGCTCACGTCGAAGCCCTGAGCGAAGTCGTAGCTTGCTTCCCGAAGGATAGGGTGCAATATCGGACGGACGGTAAACCCTTTTCTGGAAATCACCCTAGCAATGGTGCCATAGAGGGTGATCACATTTCAATGAACCAATCTGGGGATCCTTCTATCGGGTCATCTTTTTTTGGTAATCGTGCTATTGCATTGAGCTGTAGAGTGAAATTTTGAGTCGAGGGGGAGATTTTCGTCCAGTAAAAATTTGACCTTCAAGAGGCTTACCTCATTTTTTCTTGTTTGAGTTCTTGGAGTTTTTGGCCGATGGGTGAAGGGTTATTCACTGATTCTTTATAGTGCTGTTCGCGCCAAGTTTCTAAGGCAAGAAAGTTGGTAGTGTTCACCTAGAGGGTCTAGTGAGGCTGTTCAGCACGAGATTGACTTGACACTTTTTTCAACACCCGCGAAGGGGGCAGTCTCTTCCAACGAAA
>JBAVRC010000998.1:0-10269 GCA_049694615.1 Thermosynechococcaceae cyanobacterium
GCCTGGTTCAGGTTAATCTGCTGATGGGGAGTCTCTTTGTATTGGTTCGGTTGAATACGATGGATAAACGCTTTTTTAATCTGTTTAATCTGACTGAGGCAGAGGCGATCGCCCTGTTAGATACACCCCAGGATCAAATCGGGGAGGAAGACTCCCGGTACATTGCAGCGGCTCATCTGGTGAATTTTCCGACCGAAGCTGCTATTCAGGCTTTGATCCGATCCATTGGCATGACTGATCCGTCTCTTGATAATCGGATTGTCCGTCGTAAAGCAGTGGAAACTTTGGGACGCCTAAAGGCCCTCCAGGCCATTCCCGCGATTGTGTCCTGTCTAGCTGAGGACGATTGCTATACCGTGGAGAATGCGGTCTGGGCTATTGGCGAGATTGGTACCCAGGACCCAGCGATATTAGCAGCAGTGGCTCAGGTTTTGGACCGACCGGAGCAAACCTATCGGGTGGTCATTCATACTCTGGCCAAGCTCAATTACCACCCAGCCTTAGACCGAATTCGTCAGTTCACGACATCAGCGGATGGTCCAACGGCCAGTGCGGCAATCGCCGCCGTCTACCGTTTAACGGGAGACGATTCGCAGATGGAGCAGGTGGTTGCTTTTTTACAAGACCCCAACCGCAATACCCGACGGGCTTGCATTCAAGATCTGATTGATGCCCGTTATTACCAAGCGATTCCCCACATTGCGCGCTGTCCGGTCTCAATTGTGTTTCGGCTGCGCGGTGTTCGGCTGTTAGCCGATAGCGGCGTTGCGACAGGGGCTATGTCCTTTGCCGAAATCCAACCTTACTTGGACCAAACATTGCGCGATCATCCCAGTACCCTTGAGTTTGTCCATGAGTACGATCAGCCTCCCACCCTGAATTTCTTAATTCGGGAACTCTACGAAACAGATTTTGGGCGCTGTTATCTGGCAACCCAAACCCTGCTCGATCAGTATGCTGCCGCAGCCCCAGCAGCCCTATTACAGACCTATGCTGAAGAAGCCCAGGGGGATTATGGTGCTCACTATCATGTCATGAAGCTTTTGGGATGGCTCAAGTATGCACCCGGTTTTGATTTGCTGATTGAGGCTTTGCACAACCGCGAACCACAGTTTCAAAAATCGCGGGCAGCCGCGGCGATCGCCTTGGGCGAACTGGGCGATCCGCGTGCCATCGCTGACCTTAAAGCCTGTCTGAACACCTCCATCTGGGATTTGAAATATGCAGCCTTGATGGCCTTGGAAATCTTGGGCGATCGCAACGGTCATGCGATCGCCGCCAACGATACGGATGATTGGGTTCGAGCAAAAGCAACGTCCGATATAAATACACTCGCAACTGCAAGGATTCCATAACCCCTATGTCCTTAGATAGTGCCTTTGAACAACTCAAGCATCCCAACCCGCACCTACGCGATCGGGCCATGTGGGAACTGGCAGAAAACCCGGACGAAACCACTATTCTTCGCCTGATGCGTATTTTGGACGATGAAGATACGACGTACCGACGAGCTGCTGTGAAAGCATTAGGGGCCATCGGTTTTGATGCGATACCGCCTTTGGTCGACGCATTGCTCAAGAGTGACAATGTTACCGTTCGGGGGAGTGCGGCCAAAGCCCTGGCACAAATTGCGATTAATTATCCAGAGGATCCCTTTCCGGCTGAGGGCATCCAAGGCTTGACAACCGCACTGCATGACCCCAATCCGGTCGTCCATATTGCCGCCGTCATGGCGATGGGTGAGATTGGCAGTCCTGTTGTGGATATTTTGATTGAAGCCTTGGAAACGACGGATAACCCGGCACTGGCAATTTCGCTTGTCAATGCGCTGGGTTCAATTGGCGATGAGCGGAGTGTGGATGTGCTAACCGCCCTGATTCAAAATGAAGCGACGGATTCCTATGTGCGAGAGTCAGCGACGAGTGTCTTATCTCGTTTGGAGATGACGATGAATTTTCGGCGGGGCGAGCGATAGAAATTCGGTTAGGTTAGAGTCCCAATCCATTAACCCATTGTTTACCAAGCGCGACAATACCTGGGGTTCCATAAAATCTTGCCGATTACCAATCATCCGCTTCAGATTGGCGCTCAATTTGTGCGATCGCCAACTTAGCCAGAACTCGTATCACCTCTTGTTCGTTGTTAAGGAAGGCTTGAAGCGGTTCTAAGGCGGTGCGATCGCCAATTTTCCCCAAGGAATTAATAGCGGCTTTTTTCACATCCAAATCAGCATCCTGAGCCGCCAAAATTAAATGTGGCACCGCAGGCGGATAATTGACCTGCCCCAATGCGGCAGCCGCCTCAGTGCGGATTAAGGGTTCCAAATCAGTCAAGGCGGACACCAGGAGATTGCAAGACTTCTCGTCGGACTGCTCCTGCGCCACATGTCCCAATGCACCAATAACGGCACAACGCACATCCAACGATGTAGAATTCAAGGCCTGATACAAGTAATCTGCGGCTTCCGATCCAATAAAGGCCAGTGCCCACGCGGCATGACCTTTAATATCCTCAGGTTGATCCGTCGATGCCAGGATATTGAGCAAAGCCGGAACAGCGGCCTCACCCGTTCTGGCCAGTGCCCCCGCCGATGAACTTCTGACGACCGTATCTTCATCATGGAGGAAAGAATGGAGCAACGTTGGCACAGCGCTGGCATCTGCAATCAGTGTCAGGGTTTTAGCGGCGGCCCGCCGCAGGACCACATTTTCGTGATGGAGCAGGGCTTCCTCCAGGAAGGGCGTTGCCGATTCGCCAATTTCACCTAATGTTTCAGCAAATCGCAATCGCACCAACCCGCGTGGATCTCCCAACCCTTCCACCAACCGCCTGAGCACTGGCTGATTTGTTGGGTCGAAGCAGTCCAATGTAATTTGCTCACTGACTTGCTGAACCAACGCATCATTCTCTGCTTGAAGTTGCAAGACTGGATCCTCAATTGCCGGAGCGTCGGAGTTTAGCGAGTCACTCATCACCAATTCTCTACTAGCCACTTATTGTTCAATTTTTAGTTGCCAGCAGTTAGAACAGCTTGCCGCTGGTGGAGTGCTTGAAGTTGGGTGTCAATTTGCGCTAGCTGAGGCTCCAAATTGGCCATTGCTTGTGTCTTCATGATTTTAGCCCGCTGTGCCATGTTCAGGGTATCGTTCACCAAACGCTCCCGATATTGCTCCAACTCAGCAATGATTTCAGCCAATGCTTCTGGGGTTGCCTGATCGATTGGGATAAATTCTGACATATTTGTCAACGTACTTTCGACTACCAGCAATTTTATCACTTCGCTAACTTGGTGCTCTAATTCTGCTGGAATTGGGACGATCTGCAAGCTAAATCGTTGATCAAGAGACCGTGCCAGATGCTCTAGACAGATTATGTTGAATCATTGCGGCTAAATCTTGTTCAGATACTCAGCGTCGTTCTGAGCAATAGGTCATCAAATAAACCCCACCTATCATTGGGCTTGAATCGCCTCATGTTCTTGCCACATAAAACTTGCTCCACCCGATGCGATCGCTTCCCTAGGCGACCATCGAGCGGTAGACTTGCTGACCGCTTTAACCCAAAATGAGACCGTTGATCCCTATATCCAAGAAACAGCCATCAGTGCCCTGTCGCGCTTGGAGTTAGTGATAAACTACAAACGCGCTGAGACTTAGAAATTGCCTTGCCCTACTATCGTCAACAGCCCCAAGCCTTTTCTCCGAAATATCTCAGTCGGTTGCAACGGCAAATCTTAGGTTGCCCCTACTTTGCAACCAATAACCTCAACCGCGATTTTGTGGGCACCAAAGGGTTCTCAGTCGTCTTTGTGCGATCGCATCTGGCAACGGTCATTGAACAGTTTCCTTACTTTGAGCCATATCTGGAGCAAGCCCTGCAAGCAGACTGTAATGCGTTTTACCTGAACCCGCTCTTGTTGAAGCAAGGGTCGCGGGTGGATCCCCATATTGATCGGTCCTTGCGGTCCTATTGCAAAACCATTGAGCCGCCAGCAGTGGTGAGTGTACTATATATCGATGTGCCGCAGGGGTTACAAGGGGGAGAGCTCGTTTTGCGATCGCGCCAACGCCAAGTGGGACAGATTCGCCCTCAAATCAACACCCTTCTCTTTTTTCAGGGGGATTTAACACATTCCGTCAATGCAGTTGCCACGCCAGGGCATCGACTGAGTCTGGTCTGCGAACAATATAGCCTAGAGCCATCGCAACTCCGCGACATTCCAGCCTTTACCTTGGAGTCGCGTGCGCTGAAGGTGCGAGCAAACGGAATGCATTGACAAGAGCACAACGGTTCCGTAATCCTCTACACAGACAACCCTACAAATTGCTCAGCCGGACTGTAACACTACATAGGATAGGCGGGCATCCTAGGAATATGGTGACTTCCCTAAACATACCTCAGTTAACAATTTGCACGGCGACAGGCAAAAGCCATTTACGTCTTGCAGATGCTCCTGCATGGACGTTTGGCAGAGGTGACGACAACACCGTGCCGTTATCTGATTCCTTTGCATCTCGGCACCATGCCATGATTCAAGTGATTGATGGCAATCGGTATTTTTATACCGATCTCAATAGCCGAAATGGCTCGTTGATCAATGATCAGCCCGTAACCAAACCCATGTTGCTCAGGCATGGCGATCGCATTGCGATTGGCAGTACAACGCTGATCTTTGAACACAACCCTTATGCGGCGACAGATTTCCCTCGTTCTGATCGGGCGGCACAGGTCCTCATCCTGCATGGATCGATGCTGCAAGGCGAAATTTGGCAAAAGGTTTTGGAATCACAGGATATTTCGGTCCTGTTGGCAGAATCGAGTAGCCTCCTTAAGCAGCACTTAGAGCTGAGCGAAGTCTCCGGAACATTGCCGCAACTGCTCTTGATCGACTTAAAACCCTTCTCAGGAAATCCCTATCCCTTTTGCCGCTGGTGTAGCCAAAATTATCCGCAGATTCGGATCTTTTTAATGGATAGCCTGCGCCAACATATTCCTAAGCTAGAGCGGCAAGTAGCCCTCAAAAATGGGGTTTTAAACCTGTTCCCTGCCATGAGTCGGAGTAATTTAATCCTCAGGACATCCGAGATTTTAGCATCGGCGAATGAAGTCCTGAATGCGCTAGAATGCACTCCTCTTTCTAAGGCAGATTTCTTAATGGTGCTTAGAACCATTGAGAACTTGATCGGCCATACCTTTACAGATCAGTCTGGCCAAGAGACCGCTCCTGACATACGGACACTGCAATTGCCTGTTTCATGACGCCTAACGGTAAACTGGCAGTGAATCAAACGATAGTTTTGGCAGCATCATGAAGTGGTTTTCGATTTCCAAACACCCTGGAGCTTGGATTGTGCTGGCCACCATCTGTGGGTTAATCACAATCCTTGGACTGCACCTGATGGGCGGTTCCCAGTCTGTACAACTGCAAGCCTTAATCCGGCGTTCGGGGGTTTGGGGACCGCTATGCTATGTGGTTCTCTATTGCCTAGCTACCCTGACGTTATTGCCCTCTACACCCCTAAACATTTCGGGCGGGCTGTTGTTTGGACCGTGGCTAGGGATAGTTTGGACGAGCATAGGGGCCATTGCAGCGGCTGCGATCGCCTTTGGGTTTAGTCGGACCATCGGTCGGTCTGCGATGGAACGGCGGCTGGCTGGACGCTGGCAAAAGATGGATGCCGAAATCCATCGGGGCGGTTTGTTTTATATGTTTGCCATTCGATTGATTCCTGTAATGCCCTATGGCATTGTCAATTTTGCTGCTGGGCTGACCGCAATCCGCTTTAAGGATTTTCTGTTAGGTACCGCTCTAGGCACTGTTCCCAGTGTTCTCCCTTTTGTCCTCGTCGGCAGTTCTAGCCTAAAGGCAATGAAAACCGGGAATATCTGGCCTTTACTGGGAGCGTTGGGACTGACCGGTGGATTGCTCTTGTTTTCAACTTGGTTTAGGGCTAGAGGACGAGCAGGGGATTAATCCAACCGATCTGTTTTGGCGGCTTGCGGGTGGGAGAAGGGTTGAGACTGTAAGTATTGTTCGTACTGTCGCATCATTAAACGCTGAATGGCGATAATAGCCGGGTTAATTTCCCAATATCGCCGATGGGGATTGGCGGTGTAGGTGGTTTGCTCGCTTTCCATCATCTCAATATCTTGGGCCAGAAACCGATTCAATACAAACCGCTGCATGATGGGAACCAAGATGGGTTGCACCCAACGCAAGATGACGGCAGGCAATCGCACCCGGAAGAAGAAAAGGGCAAAGGATCGACTTTCCTGAGGGCCAACGGGCAGTCGCATGAGGTAGAGGGAGGAAATGCCTTGGAGGGAACTGAAGTAATGGGGGTAGCGATACTCGATGGAGATGGGCAAGGTGGTGACCGCATTTGCTGATTCGCTTAAGCCTAAGAATTTTGCCATGCGACCTTTATAGGAGACGTTATAGGCCGCTTGGACCTGTCCGTCGGTTTCTTTGAGTTGAATTAAGACCGGATCGAACCAGCCCTGGAGATCTTGATGTAAAAATCCATGAAAGACATCCATGGTATTTTCGTTGCAAATGGAAAAGTGGGACTTGAAATGCCCAGTAATCGGAATCATGAGCAGGTCGGGTTGGCCAAATTCTGGAATCTCGATGAGTGGGGTGTCCGCCGCACGGCACGGGTCGCCAGGAAAAATCCAGAGAATGCCATAGCGTTCCTGAGCTGGAAAGCTAGGAACAGTCATGGGGGGCAGTTTTTGGTCTTCCGGTAGATAGGGGATTTTGACGCATTCGCCTTGGCCGTTAAATTCCCAGCCATGATAAGCACAGGCCAAGTGGCAATCCATAACCCTTCCTTTGTGGAGAGCAACCCCACGATGGGGACAGGCGTCCGCTAGGGCATGGAGATGACCTTCTCGATCGCGGTACAGGGCGATCGCCTGTTGCCAAATAGTAATAGGAATGACCTGTCCTGGCTGGAGGGAATCGGCCCATCCCACTGCATACCAATGGTTCGGGTTGATGCCAATTTCCCGGACGGCATTGCGTACAGTTTGCGTGGTCAAAGTGGTCGCCAGTTCCATAAAGGCTCCTCAGGACTTAACGGCTTATAGCCATCCTAAATGAGCGCGAGAAAGGAGACACCCGTGGAAGACCGTAGCGAAGGGTTAAAACAATTGCCATTCAGGGGTTTGCAACATTTTGAGTTGTTGCAGTCGTTTGATGAAAAAATGGTCGTCTAAGCGACTGCTGCTATGCACTTTGGCCCCTTCTAGGGAAATGCGCCAGTTCCATAGGTGTGCAGCTTGGGTAAAGGGTTGCAGCGCTGCGAGTTCTTCTGGGGTAAAGGCTTGAACGGTTTGATACCCGTCCATAAAGGCATCCCGAACTTTGCGTGCTATTCCGGCGCGTAGAGAAACTTGCAAAAATTTGGCCAGTTCAAAGGCTCGCCAGCCGTAGCCGCACTGATCGAAGTCGAACAGGGTGAGTTGGTTGTCTGGGGTAAAGTGAACGTTTCCGCTGTGGGGGTCGCCCCAACATACGACCCAGTAGGGCAGCTTTTTCGGAAAATCGCACAGTTTATCTTTAATGCCATCTACGATGTGACGGAGATAGGCCATTTCTTCGGAGCGATATCGCAAGTAGGGTTCAATGACGCCCAAAGAGCCATCGAGTAAATATTCCAAGTTCAGGGGTTGACGCCGAGATGTACTATGAAATTCGACAGCGGATTGATGCAGTTGGGCTACGGTTTTGCCCAACTGATGACTCTGTTCAATGCTGAAATCGCCCAGGGGGATACAACCGGGGGCATAGGTAAACAGGGTTGCGTATCTTAGCCCTTCCGGTGCGCAAATCTCCACATATAGGTCGTTGTCTCTGTTTTTGACGGGTGCTGCGACCGGAATACCGCGTCTTTTTAAAAAGTCGAGCAGTTCCATCTCGAAGGCAATTTCTGACTTCGTGCGCCAGTGGGCATGGGAAATTCGCAAAACGTACTGAGTGGTCAAGGTTTTGACCAAATAGACGTCACTGAGTCCTCGGTTCCAAAATTGGCAATGAATGACGGGATCAATGGGGAACAACGGTAGGATTAACCGTTGCAGGGCATCGCAGGCTAGGGTTGAGTAGGTGACCGGAAAAATGGTTTGGGTCAACATTAAGGAAAGGGTTCCTCCCACTGGCTGAGGGAAGCTGAAAATTGACCAGAGTTGTCTAACTAGGTCTAGTTTACTGGCAGCCAGATTGCGAAACTGTATTCTATTAGGCAGTTTCAGGGGCGTGTGGGCGATCGCCTTCTATCCAAATAACCCGCCAAAAAAGGCGATCGCCTCTTTTAACGAAACGATAAAGGTATCGATGTCGGCACGCGTGTTATAGAAATACAAACTCGCCCGTGCCGTAGACTGGGCTTTAATCACCCGATGCAACGGCTGCGTGCAATGGTGCCCTGCCCGAATCGCCACCCCAGCCTGATCCAAAATTGTCGATAGATCATGGGGGTGAACATCGCCAGCGGTAAAAGAGGCTAATGCGGCTCGACCGCTGCCATCCGCCTTGGGCTGAGGGCCAAAAATCTTCAATTCAGGAACTTCTGCCAACCGACGGAATAAATACGCCGTCAATTCTTCCTCATAGGCGTGGATTTTATCCATCCCAATCCCTGTGAGGTAATCGATCGCAGCACCCAGGGCGATCGCCTCCCCAATCGCGGGCGTTCCTGCCTCAAACTTATGGGGTAAATCAGCATAAGTCGCGTGATCGAGGTACACATCAGCAATCATTTCGCCCCCGCCCAAGAATGGCGGCATGGAGCGTAACAACGCCAGTTTGCCGTAGAGGAACCCGATCCCAGTGGGGCCGCACATTTTATGACCAGACGCCACCAACCAATCGCAATCCATAGCCTGAACATCCAGAGGCATGTGAGGGGCACTTTGACAGGCGTCGATGAGGACTTTTGCACCGTAAGTATGGGCGATCGCCACAATTTCTTCTACAGGATTAATGCAGCCCAAGGTGTTGGACACATGGACCACAGACACCAGTTTGGTTTTATCAGATAGAAGCGATCGGAAGTGGTCAAGATTGAATTCTTGGGTTTCGGTGAGTTCGACAAATTTGAGAACCGCGCCCGTGCGTTGGGCCAGCATCTGCCAGGGAATCAGATTGCTATGATGCTCCATCACCGAGAGGATGATTTCATCTCCGGGCTGGAGAGTAGATTGCCCCCAGGTATAGGCGACTAAGTTAATGGCTTCGGTGGCATTGCGAGTAAAGACAATTTCTTGACGAGAGGCTGCATTGACAAAGGCCGCCACCTTATCGCGAGCGCCTTCGTAGGCATCCGTCGCCCGTGAGCTGAGGGTATGAACCCCCCGATGGACATTGGAATTATCGCGACGATAATAGTTTTGCAAGGCTTCCAAAACGGGGAGGGGTTTTTGGGAAGTGGCCGCATTGTCAAGGTAGACCAACGGTTTTTCGTTAACTTCCTGATACAGAATTGGGAAATCTAACCGTAGTTCGTCAGCCAGTGCTCTTTCCTGAGTTGCAATCATAGATAAACCTTTCAACCTAGTCGCGAATAAGGGATAAAACCGATTTCAGAAGGCGCGATCGCATCTCCGCCACAGGCACTTTTTCGGTAATTTCAGCAGCAAAGCCTTTCACCAATAAATCGCAGGCACTCTCGCGATCCAGACCACGACTTTGCAGGTAGAAAATTTCCTCATCATCCAATTGGCTGACGGTGGCTCCGTGAGCACACTTTACATCATCGGCAATGATTTCAAGTTGGGGTTTGGTATCCACCCGTGCTTTAGAAGACAGCAGCAAGTTTCGACTAAGTTGAGCCGCATTGGTTTGTTGCGCCGCTTTGGGCACTTCAATTCTGCCGTTAAAAACCGCCCGTGCCCGATTATCCACGATGCACTTATGGAGTTGTTTGGCAATACAGAGAGGCTGGCTAAAGTGAATGAGAGAATGGGTATCGGCCAGTTGGATCTGGGTCGCTACCGTCAGGCCATTTAGGTGGGTTTCAGTTTGAATGCCCGTCAGCACCACTTCGGGATTATGACGAGAAATCTGTGCCCCAATGCTCAAGGCTGTTAGCGAGTAACGACTATCACGGGCTTGGGAAACAGCCGTTTTGCCAATATGAAAGGCAGTAGTGGATTCCCGTTGAATGCGCGTATGGTGCAGTTGAGCGTTTTCCGCCAAGGCCACTTCGGTGGCCGCATTGACCCAGTAGGCGTTAGGACTGGACTCTTGGTGCGGACTCTTGGTGC
>JBAVRC010000999.1:0-2653 GCA_049694615.1 Thermosynechococcaceae cyanobacterium
CGCTTACTCTAATCAGAGTATAGTTATTGGAAAAACTAAAAACTTGTTTTTTGTTGATCGAAATGTTGTCAAAGATCAGTTTTACACTTACACTGTGGTTGCGCAGGAATTTTCTGGCCTTTCAAGAATCTTTTCAAGAAGAGTTGTGTTAATAAAATATTAACTAATATTTTTTTAGTATAAGCTGGAAAGGTGCAAGGAGTAGCATCTCAGGATCAATCTGACGCAGAACCGCCCCACGGTCTGGCGAAAGGGGCGCGTGTGTGGCGATTAGTATGGCAATTGGTGTGGCGATCGCAGGTCGTGCAGTTTGATCGACCAGTTCAGTGAGCAACAATATGGGTTGCCGATTGGCACAGTGAGAATCCGTTTAGCAATGGGATCGATCCGAGTTGCATTTATGCGCGAACTGAAGCAGCAGCATGGAACGCTGAAGAGCTTGGCACTGAAGACGTGGTGTGTAGGCTACCCAGCCCGCAAGCGATGCCGAAAAAGGCCAGAAAACCCAAAATCGAGGATAAGAACATCCGGTTCATGTAATTGGAAAAAGCAGCTTGACCTGTAGGAAGGACGGATTTTGGTCGGGTTGGAATGGATTTGACATTCATGGCGGTGACTCCTAGAAAGGAATAGTGTATACCGTTATACTCCAACGGAAAGCGGAATGCTGCTGTGATACCCAACACGTTGAGGTGTGATCTTCCGCACAGGATAGGAAGGATCGCTTTAAGATAAGGGATGAGCCAAGTCGCAGCTTAGTCGCAGCTTCAACGGCGATCGCGCTTACTCAAAAGGTTTAGGCATTGTTATGATGTTTCCTTCCATGCGTCATCCCAGTCGATATGTGTGGGACTTTTGGTACTATTTTGATCCTGAGACCAAACTCTTTCATGTCTTTTATCTCAATGCCGATGAAATTTTAGTGCCATCTGAAAAACATCATCATGCTGCCTGTGTGGGCCATGCCATCACCTCTGACTTTATCCGTATGGAATGGGGTGATAATCACAGCTTTAATGTTCTAAAACCCTCCAAAGAGCACTGGGCTAACACATCCATCTGGAGTGGAGATATTATTAGAGTTAACAATGGATTTCTGCTGTTTTATACCTCCAGAGACAAAGGTCAAGACGATGGAATGACACAAAATATCGGTGTAGCCTACTCTGAGCATTTATCTCCAGGCAACTGGAAACTGTCGTCTGCACGGATTCAACCGGGGCACTCTTACCAACTGAAAAACTCCCTGGGCGATCTGTCCACCCATGCTTGGCGCGATCCCTTTTTGTTTCGCGAAAATAATCAAGTTTTCATGCTGCTCTCGGCCAAATCCACCGACGATCCCATCGGCAGAAATGGTGTCGTGGGTTGGCTCTGTCTCAACGATAATGACTTCACTAAAGGACAATGGGACTATTTAGACCCCCTCTCTAGACCATGTTGCTATTCAGAGATGGAAGTTCCGCAACTTTACAAAGATTCGCTCGGAAAGTATGAACTGGTCTTTTCGTCATGGGCCAAAAACGACTTTTCCGCGACCACCCGACAATCCGGTGGACTCCAGGGTTTGACCAGTGGAGACCTGGGTGTTTTCAATAATAAAGCCCATGTCCTCATGCCCGAAAAACATGGACTTTATGCCTGTCGGATTATTCCCGAACTGGATGGAGAGATTATTGGGTTCGATATCCAAGAAGGCGGTATCCGCAGAAGCGGTGTCCGCACCGGATTCCGCCATGTGGATCGCGATTTCTCAGATTTAAGTTATGAGGTTTTGGATTAACCTGAACTGAACCCCATGGGTCTCCCCCCTCCACCCGTCAGCACAAAAAAATAACCCCACTTTATCAGAGTAGGGCTATAGGAGACTCAAATGCTGATTTCTGAAGGAAGGAGATTGTGCTAAGTGGTTTCCTTGGTTGGATGCCCCAGTCTAAAGCCTAGTCCTCCATCCATACGGTCAAACTGGTAACAATTCCGAACAAAATATTGAACACCCCAGCGCCCTAGCGATCGCCCATGGGCTGTTGGCTCCAAATCTTAAGGGTTTTGTCCTCGCTCCCGCTGACCAGATACTGACCGTTGGGGCTACTGCCTAGGCCATAGACCAGCTTAGAATGCCCCGTCAACGTCCCCAGCTTTTGGCCATTTGCCACCTGCCAAAGGTGCAGATTGCAATCCGTTTGCCCACTTGCTAACACCTGGCCTTTGCTACAAAACTGTAAACCCGTTGCCTCCGACTTCAGCGGTAAGGTATGCAGCAACGTACCGTTACTCGCCTGCCAAATCCGAATGGTTTTGTCCTTGCCGCTACTGGCAATCCACTGACCATTGGGGCTAAAGGCGACCGCCTGAGTCATCCCCTCATGGCCTTTCAAGGTTTTGGCCAACCGTCCTTGCTCCGCCTGCCAGACCTGAACCGTTCCATCTTCGCCCACCGTCGCCACCTGTCGACTGTCTGGGCTAAACGCCACCCCACACACCCAGCCCCCATGAATATTGGGCAATACATGGGTGGCTTTCGCACTGACGATCTGCCACAAAAACAGCCTTTGATTAAAGGCCAGACTCCAGAGCCGCAGCGTATTGTCGTAGGAGGTACTGGCTAACCAGCGACCATCGGCACTAAACGCAAGATCGCTCACATAGCGAC
>JBAVRC010001000.1:0-3728 GCA_049694615.1 Thermosynechococcaceae cyanobacterium
CTGTCGGCGCACGGATCCTCCTGGTGGGGGATACAGGCCAAAATCCCAGTGTCAAAGCCGGGAGTCCTATGAAGAGTCTGATGCAGAACGGAGCCACCACCTTCCGACTCAGCGATATCATCCGGCAACAAAATTCCATGCAAAAACGGGCTGTGGAACTGATCGCCAATGGCCAACCCGTCGAAGCCCTCAGCATTTTGAGCGAAAACGGCTATGTCCAAGCCATGCCATCCCAAACTGAACGGGTCCAGGCGATCGCCCAGGATTACTTGTCCTTAAACCGGACAGAGCGCAGCAAAACCTTGATTGTGACCGGGACGAATAGCGAGCGAAACGCTATTACCCAAGCCATCCGGGTCGGACTGAAGGCTGAAGGCAGTTTAGGCCAAGAAACAACGATTCTTCGGCTCAGTAGCCAGTATTTGAGTGTTGAGGAGAAGCGACGGGTCGAGAACTTTGAGACAGGCAGCTATATCCAACTGCTACGGAACTACCAAAGCACCCCACTTCAGCAAAATCAGCTCTACCAAGTCATGGGACGGGAGGGAGACGAACTGGTTGTCAGTAGTCCAGGCGGTCGGTTATATCGGTTTGACCCTAGCTTGTATGCCGATAAGGAAGTCTTTAAGGCTGAACCGTTTGCCGTAGCGGTTGGGGACCAATTGCGCTGGACGGCCAGCAATCGCAAAGAAGGCCAGATCAACGGGTCTGAATTCACCGTCATTGGGGTGACGGATAAGACCCTCATCGTGGCCGATGACAAGGGCACCAAAATCGTCACCCTTAACCAACCGATCAGTGTCGATTATGCCCTGGTTTCAACGTCCTACCGCGCTCAAGGTCAGACGGCAAAACGGGTCATCGTCAGTGCCACCCGTGGGCCGACTGCGGCCAAAGAGCCGTTTTACGTAAAAATCTCGCGTCAGACCCACGAGATCACGGTCTATGCCGAAGACCCAGACCATCTCAAGGACTGGGTACAACGCACGATGGCCCAAGCGAATCCTTTAGAACTGATTGAGGCGACCTATGGAAACGACCGAACAAACGACCGTGTTGAACGCGATCGCCTTTATCCAGAACGACTTGCAAGAGGTGAAAACCCAGAACCAGGAATTGCAGAGGGCACTCCACAACGCGATGAATCAGATTCCCACGATTCTGCGGCAGGAACTGGAGAACTTCTTGGTACAGTTCACCCAGGCGTTGGAGAACCGGGAACCCTCCCAGACCGCCGCAGCGATTCGGGAGTTGACGGCGGTATTGCAAGACCTGAAACAACAATTGACGGACTCGGATTTGATGAACGCCGAAATGAATTCTCAGACCCAGTGCGCGGTCGAGGAGATTCGGAACTTCGCCAACCGCCTATCCCAGAGCAACCTGACGATGCCCCCGAAACCGGAAGCTTCCCAGACCTAGAACTGCCACCCCAGATCTATCGAGGCATGGAACAGGCCGCAAAGGCGATCGCCCTGGTACAAGATGAAACGGAAGCGCTTAAAATCCTGGAAGCCACCCATACCCTGGTGCAAGACCTGAAGCGGCAGGTGGAGGTCACTATCCAACGGGCCAACACGGAGGTCGTTGCACAGGCCATACAAACCTGGAAGACAACACAGCGATCTCATCACTTGTACGACGGCATGGAAACGATGGCCCAGCATGTTGCCGACTACAAAGCCGAGGAGGCGATCGCCCAGCACCTATCCGAATTCAAGGCAATGACCGCACAATTTACCCAACAGGTGCAGAACCGACCGGAACTGCAACGCCTGACCGAAACCGTGAAATTGTTACGCGAAACCTTAACTGTGACCGATGGGAAATTATCGGAAAAGCTACAACAGATTACAGAGGGATTGCGAGGGCAAGGATTGAGTGCAACACCGAAACCCCAAAAACCAGAACCCTTTTGGACCCCGCACTATCCAGTCGAGCCGCCCAGCCATATCCATCCCAAACATTGGGCAGAGTTTCAGCGCAGTGCCATCCATCCCGAATTGATCGCCCTCAATGCCGAAAGCGTTTCAGGACAGGCTGTCTATGAACGGCTTCTCTCCGAACGTCTATCCCAATTAGGGTCTGGCCAATACGTCACCCAACCAATGGCCCGTTTGATGGAACAGTACGAACTCGTGGCTGATGGGGGATGGTGGGGCAAAGCGGGCATTGATGCAAAATCCCTTGTCAATCTTCAGCCGGGACAAGTCCCTGAACTGAATAACTGGGGATGCTTCAAACCAGATCGGCCCCGCATTGACCCTATCAAAACCGAACGGAAAGGCCACCCCGAATTCGTCAAGTACGAACACCCGCTCAAAACCAGTCGGAGTCTCTATCTCCCCCTTATGCCAGACCACCTTGCCGAACAGATCTATCGAAAACATCAGATTGAACCAAGTGCAGCCCAAAAGCAAAGTGGGTTCTGGTCCGTTGTACTGGAATACAACCTCCCCATCACCCTAACCGAAGGGGTCAAAAAAACATGGGCCAGTTTGAGTCAAGGCGAAGTAACCATCGGCGTCTCTGGGGTTAATGGCGTATATCGGGCCAAAGACCTGGACGGCAACCCATTCCCAGAACGACAACTGGATGCAGAACTTGCCCTATTTGCCACGCCGGGACGCGAATTCCGTTTCGCCTATGACAACGACTCCAACCCAACCACAGCCTCTAATGTGCACCGGGATTTGGTGCGGGGCATTGAGTTACTGGAAGCCAAGGGCTGCACCTGCAAGGTCATTCAGTGGGAGGGGGACAAGGGATTGGACGACCTGATCGTCAATCAAGGGCCAATCGCCTATGAAAAAGCACAGAAAAGCGCTATCCCTGCCCAGGTCATAACCCAGGACTATTACCGCCATCAGTATGAGGCACTTGCGGAACGCATCCGTTCAGAGCGCCCGTCCATCTCAACCGGACGGCTCGATATGGAAATCTATCGAAGGGCAGTACAACGAGGCGATCGCCTGGATGGTGAACGGTTGATCAACGAGGGCGATCGGGTGCGAGACCTGAAAGCACGGTCTGAGAATCTGGCGAAAATCTATGTCAGACGGGTTAGGGATTTGATGCACCAGTACCAGACCCGATGGCTCAAAAAGCCCATCAAAAACCTGGATGAAGAAATCGAGAAGATGCTCAATACGGGGTTGCATCCAATAGAGGGGCATCGCTCGACATCATTGCACCGAAACCCAAATCAGCATCTGGGCAGAAGGCGGTAATAACCCTGAATCCAGAGCACTTCGACTCCTACAATGATGAAGCGGCAAACTTGGGCACAGCATCCATGACAGACTCAACCATCGATCACGACCAGTTATTTAAACAATTACTGTCCACCTTTTTTATCGAGTTTCTGGAATTGTTTTTCCCGCAAGTTGCCAGTCAAATTGAACCCGATTCCGTCAGTTTTCTTCCTCAGGAATATTTTGCCGATTTAACCACGGGCGAGACTAAAATCATTGACCTACTGGCGCAAGTTCGTTTGGCAGGTCAAGCCGTTGGCTTTATTATCCACATCGAAGCCCAGGCAACCAGTCGGTCAAATTTTCCGCAGCGCATGTTTTTTTATTTTGCACGGCTACACCAAACCTATTTACAACTGATATATCCCATCGTTATCTTCTCTTTCGACGAGCCATATCGAGAAGAACCGAATCAGTATTTGGTCGAATTCGACGACTTGAAGGTGCTGGAGTTCAATTTTCATACCATTCAAC
>JBAVRC010001001.1:0-6103 GCA_049694615.1 Thermosynechococcaceae cyanobacterium
GGGGAATGGTGCAGCTTGCAAAGTGGGCTATCGCGGCACAATGCAGTTGCTCTTCGAGATTGGCAACCTATTGTTGGAGCAGGAGGAAGCGAAGGTCAAACACTGAAGACTTGTTGAAGCATTTGAGGAGAATTGACCGATGAAAATTGCGTTTACCACAAGCGATCGCGTCCACATTAATGCCCACTTTGGGTGGGCCAAAAAAATCGATGTGTATGACGTGACGACAGACGGCTATCGGTTTCTGGAAACCCTGACCTTCGAGGGCGACCTCAAAGAAGATGGTAACGAAGATAAACTCTTACCTAAAATCGAAGCCCTCTACGGTTGCACCATCGTCTACGTCTCGGCCATCGGTGGCAGTGCTGCCGCCCGGTTGATCCGTAAAAAAATTACCCCCATCAAAGCCCAGTCCGAAGAACAAGAAATTGCCGATGTTTTAACGAATCTGGTTAAAACGCTCAACGGCAATCCGCCGCCCTGGCTCCGCAAAGCTTTACTGCAAGCGGAGTCCCACCTAGAAGATCTTGAAGAAATTGAGGAAGAAGTCCCCGTATGAGCACCGCCACTACTGAAACCGCCTCCGTTATCGTCGCCGACTCGCCCTTTTTGAAGGCGATCGCCCAGCAAATCCGTGCTAACGACCCCTACGGCACCTATCGCAACTGGTCCGATGAACTGCTCCTTAAACCCTATGTGGTGAGCAAAGCCCAAAAACGAGAGATCTCCGTCGAGGGAGAAGTCGAACCCTTCACAAAAGGTCGGATTCTGGCCTTTTATCGGGCGATCGCCGCCTGCATCGAAGAAAAAACCGGGGCGCTGTCCCAAGTGGTCATCGACCTCAGCCACGAAGGGTTTGGCTGGGCACTGGTCTTTTCCGGCAGGTTGTTGATTGTGTCCCGCACCCTGCGCGATGCCCAACGCTTTGGCTTTGAGTCCCTCGAAAAGCTCGCTGCCGAAGGGGACAAGCTGATTGAGTCCGGCATTGCCTTAGCCGAGCGTTTTCCTGAAGTCCGTCAATTGTGAGGTGTCTATGGTTGTCCCGGTCCAGTCTGAACCCATTTCCCTGACGGCAGATGCGCTGAGAACCCAGATCAAGCGCCTGAATAGCAAAGCAGGTCAGATGAAAATGGATCTCCACGATCTCGCCGAAGGGTTGCCCACAGACTACCAAAATCTGATGGAAGTCGCCGCCCAAACTTACGAGATCTTTCGTCAAATCGACGATCTCAAACAACAGCTCACGACCTTGGAGCGCGGAACATGAACGGAACCTTGGCTGAATTTGAGCAACTGGTGGATGCCGAACAATACTTCGCCTTTTTCGAGTTGCCCTACGATCCGCAAGTGGTGAATGTCAACCGCCTGCACATTCTCCAAAAGTTTGCCCAAGCGGTGCGGGAGATTAATGGGGCATCTGCGCTGTCTGAGGCAGACCGGCTAGAGGCATACCGCTTGGCCCTCCAGCAATCCTACGATACCTTCGTGTCTTCCAATGCCCAAGAGCAAAAGCTCTTTAAGGTGTTTCAGCAAAAACCGCAAAACGTGGTCTTGCTGAAGGATATTGCCTCAAAACCCTAGCCCTGCCCTTGAAATCCAGTGTAGAGGAGACAGATCGTGACCATCCTAAGCCCGATTGAACGCGAGCGATATCGCCGTCAAATGATGCTTCCCGGCTTTGGCGAATCCGCGCAAGAACGCCTCAAAGCCTCCACGGTTCTGGTGACAGGAGTGGGCGGATTGGGCGGAACGGCGGCCCTCTATCTGGCCGTGGCAGGGGTCGGCAAACTCATCCTGGTGCGGGGCGGTACCTTGCGGTTGGACGACATGAATCGTCAGGTCTTAATGACCGACGATTGGGTGGGCCAACCCAGGGTGACCAAGGCCCAGGAAACCCTCCAGGCCATTAACCCGGATGTGGCGGTGGAAGCGGTCTACGAGTACGTGACCCCTCACAATGCCGATGCCCTAGTCCAGTCCGCCGATATTGCCCTCGACTGCGCCCACAACTTCACCGAGCGCGATCTGCTCAATGCCGCCTGTGTGCGTTGGGGCAAGCCCATGATTGAGGCGGCCATGAGTGAGATGGATGCGTATCTCACGACGGTCATTCCCGGTCAAACCCCTTGCTTGTCCTGTCTGTTCCCGGAAAAACCCGACTGGGATCGGCGCGGGTTTGGGGTACTTGGAGCCGTGTCGGGGACGCTGGCCTGTCTGACTGCCTTGGAAGCCATCAAGGTTCTGACGGGGACGGGACAATTCCTGCGATCGCAACTCCTGACCCTGAATCTAGACAGTCTGGAGTTTGCCAAACACCGCACCTACCACGACCCGGATTGCCCCGTTTGCGGGCGCAAACCCCAACCCGTTGAACGCCTCGAACCCATGCCTGTCCTTGTTGCTGTCTAAGTTCTTCTGGAGGTTCCCCGATGCTATCCCTTCCGCTGCAAGCCCTGTTATGGGCGATCGCCGCCTTTCTGCTCAATGGTTGTGCAGGTAGTCTCGGGGCATCCTCTACCCTGGTGTTTCTCAGCCGTGTCTGTCTGACCTTGAGCGTGATCATTGCCCCTTGGTTCTTGAAAGGTCTCATTCTCGTGACGGTCTTGGTCATCCCCACCTGTCTGCAATGGCACAGCACGGCGCAACCCCGTTGCTCGCGGCTCTGTGCAGCCCGCGCCAACTGCCCATTTCCGAAAGCCTAACCCTTTACCTAAACCCCTTCCCTCAGGAGAAGTCCCATGAGCCTCACCTTGACCGAAAAAGCAGAATTTCGTCTTCGAGCCTTCCTGCAAGGCTCCGCCGATAAAGACAACCCCCAGCAAGGTATTCGCGTTGGCGTCTCCGATGGTGGGTGTAGCGGCTATTCCTACACCCTGGATGTAGCCACCGCGCCCCAATCCGACGATCTCGTCGTGAATCAAGGCCGGGTCAAGATTTACATCGACCCGAAAAGCGCCCCCTTGTTGAATGGTGTGGCGATCGATTACGTCGAAGGTCTCATCGAAAGTGGGTTTAAGTTTAGCAACCCCAATGCCACCGATACCTGCGGCTGTGGGCAATCCTTCACCGCTGGCGACTGTACCCCAGCAGCCGTGCCTTGTAGTTAGTGCCCGTTTCTCAACCTTGCCCTGATTTTGGAGTTTTGAGCCATGACCACTTACCAAGTCCGCCTCATCGGTAAAAAGACCGGACTGGATATGACAATCCCGGTCGAGGATGACACCTATATCCTCTCTGCGGCGGAAGACGCTGATATTGAACTTCCCTTTTCGTGCCAGTCCGGTTCCTGTTCGAGCTGCGTTGGCAAATTAGTTGAAGGCGAAATCGATCAATCCGAGCAATCCTTCTTAGATGACGAGCAGATGGCGAAGGGGTTTGTGCTGCTGTGCGTGGCATACCCCCGCTCCGATTGCACCATTCGGACTCATCAAGAAGCCTATCTCGTTTGAAGCGTTAGTCTACACCCACCATGACATCGCTGGATTTAATGACTGCGTAAACCTCTTTACCTTCAGTCAGTTCGAGACTTTCTGCCGAGGATTTAGTGATGATGGCCACGATCATCACGCCTGGTGCAATTTCGAGGGTCACTTCTGTATTGACTGCCCCTGGAACGAAGCCAACCACTTTCCCTTTGAGGGTATTCCGAGCGCTAATTTTCATCAAGTTACTCCGAATGGTTTACAGACGAATAGAGAGATTCTAACGAACCTTTATTCATAACTATAGCACTGTATAATGATGGAGGAAATTTAAAATGGCAACACTTACCGGTTTAACCCTTGGTCGCACAACCTGGACCCCTCAGTTTGTCCAGGACATTAACCAAACGACCTGTATTGGTTGCGGGCGCTGTTTCAAAGCCTGTGGACGAGATGTCCTCAAGCTGCGCGCCCTTAACGAAGACGGCGAATTTGTCGAAGATGAGGACGACGATGAAATTGAGCGCAAGGTGATGGCTATTGTTCACCCGGACTATTGCATCGGTTGTCAGGCTTGTTCGCGGGTTTGTCCCAAAAACTGCTACACCCACGCCCCTTTGGAGGAGTGATCATGTACCTACCCACCCTGTCCTGGCGCGGGCGATCGCCCCTTCCCGCTGCCTCCAAACCGCGCATCGCCCAACCTGAGCGCGACCTATTGGCCCAGCAACGGTTCTACCAACGGTGCGATCGCCTGGTACAGATCCTGATCTTGCGCTGCAACTGGCGAATTACCTGGCGATCCGAGATCCCTGTCCTGACAATTTCCTGCTCCAATACCTTCTTGTATGGTCAAATTCTGCATGAAATTCAGGCTCTGGCCCTAGCCCTTCGCCCCCTGCACCCCGACGCTAAAATCCGTATCTATCGTCCCCTGGGCTGGATCTTTCCTTTGGAAATCAAAGTGGATGAAATTTTGTGCCATCCGACAACGGCTCGTGGGATTAAGCACTAAATTAAAGGACAACCCGCGTGGATCTTCAACTCAATGCCTACCACAACCCAAACCCTGGACTTTGTCAGAGATTGGACGACCTACTACCAAGCCGTGGCGGGTCGTCCTCCTCGCGATACCCTGTTGAACGCCCTAGCCTGCTTCGAGTCCGAAGCCGACTATCCCGCCCAACGCTTTGCGATCGATTTGGGTTGCGGCGACGGACGCGATACGGTCGAACTACTGCGACGGGGTTGGCGAGTTTTGGGGATTGATGGCGAACCGGAGGCGATCGCCCGTCTCCAAAGCCGTCCCGATCTGGACCCGAAGGCGCTGGAAACCCGTGTGGAACCGTTCGAGTCCCTTGTTCTTCCCGCTTCCGTCGATCTGATTAACGCCAGCTTTTGTCTGCCCTTCTGTCCACCCCATGCCTTTCCCAGCCTTTGGCAAAGCATTGTGGACTCGCTGCGTCAGGGCGGTCGATTTTGCGGCCAGTTGTATGGCGATCGCGATTCCTGGGCTAGTTATGCCAACGTCACTCACCATACTCGCTCAGAGGTCGAAGCATTACTCCATGCCTTTGCGCTGGAGTTTTTCGAGGAAGAAGATCATCCCGGTCAAACCGCTTTGAACGAAGCTAAACACTGGCATTTGTTTCACATCGTGGCCCGTAAGCGGTAATGCTAACCGTATTGGTTTGAGGAGTAACGCGTTATGAAACGACGAAAGGTTCTGTCGCTTCTGGCGATCGCAGTGGTCGCGGGTCTAGGGCCAATGGTGGCGACTGAGCTTTTGTTCAGACCGCCAACGGCACAGGCCAGCAGTACGCTCTTAGTGTCCGCTGCCGCCAGTCTACAAGAGGCGCTGAAAACGATTGAACCGCGTTTTGCGCAGTCCAACCCCAACATTAAGCTCACCTACAACTTTGGCGCATCTGGTACGCTCCAGCAACAAATCGAACGGGGCGCACCCGTCGATATTTTTCTGTCGGCGGCGCAAAAACAAATGAACACGCTCCAGCAAAAGGGGCTGATCCTCCCTGAGACGCGCCGCAATCTCCTCACCAATCGTCTGGTGCTAATCGTGCCGCAAAATTCTGCACTGGGCCTCACTGGGTTTCGTCAACTGGTGAACGTTAAAAAGATCGCGGTTGGAGAGCCGCGCAGCGTCCCAGTCGGGCAATATGCCGAAGAAGTGTTCAAAAACTTGGGTCTGTTAGACTCACTCAAAGCTAAATTTGTGTTTGGCAGCAATGTCCGTAACGTACTCGCAGCCGTCGAAAGCGGCAATGTCGATGCAGGGGTTGTCTATGCGACTGATGCCAAATTATCCAGCCGTGTCAAACGAGTAGCCACCGCTCCGACCACGTTACATTCGCCCATTGTTTATCCTATTGCAGTGCTCAAAGACAGTAAAAATACAGCAGTGGCTAAAACTTACGCACAGTTTTTATCGAGCGATACTGCCAAGAATGTGTTTTTAAAATTCGGGTTTATTACTCCTTAAAATATTTTTTTCGATCCATAATGTATGGGTTGAAAAGTAGTTGGAGCAGTCAACAAAAAACAGACTTTATGGATTATCTTGTCGTTAAAAATTAGTTTTTTTTTGAATTCTTTTTAGATTTTGAGTTAAGCTGCTTATCAAGGACAATACGGGCCAGTTGAAATAATCCAAAGGTTATCAT
>JBAVRC010001002.1:0-6043 GCA_049694615.1 Thermosynechococcaceae cyanobacterium
GATCGCTCCATTCTGGTCTATGTGCCCAACCAACTCCCCCTATTTTGCGAAGGAAGCGATCGCCCTCTAGTCCTTGCATCTATCGCCCTAGACCTTACCTGTGAACAAATTTTCGATTGGCTGAAAATGAACATTAAACCGAAGTTGGCATAGTATCTATCTAGCAAAGTTCGGCGATGGTTGAGCCGATTGCTCAAATTCGTTGGACTCTACCGTCCAAACCGATCACCACCATCAACGGGCCGTGAGCGGACGCGATACCGCCCGATCGCCAACGAAAGCACGCACAGGGTCGTTCTTCACCCGAACCGTACCGCCGGAAGCGCGGACTAGCCCCATTGCAGTGGTGTATATGGCCGCATCAAAGACCCCGCTCGTTGGTGCCTTAGCCACGGCGATCGCCGGTCGAACGCTACCCCCAACAAAAGAACCCGAAATGTAGTCTCCCACCATGCGTCCCTGGGTTGTGTTTGGCAGCCAGCTCAAGTTCATGGGACCTGCCAGCGGCGTGGGCACACTCCAGGTTGTCCCGCCATCCGTCGATGAAATGGTACCCGCAAAGAGCTGACAGTTCGACGTGCAACTCGCGACGGGATAGTAATAGTAAGTCAGAACAAGATGTGCGGGTTGCGTACCGCCGGATTGTCGATCAACTGCAATACCTGGAATGAAATGGTCGATGCCACTGCTAGGGGCATCGATGGGAATGCGCACAACCGGTGACCACGAACCATTCCGAAGGATACTCATCACAATGTCGTTGGATGCACAACCCGTACGGAAACGGCAATCTTGCCAAACCACATAGACGCGACCTTTGCGGTCGATCTCAGCCGATGGTAGGGGGAGAGAGCGTAAGCCCCCCGCAACAATGTGTCGATTCACAGACGCCACCGTCTGGGTGGCCGACCAAGTTGCGCCACCGTCAGTAGAGTTGAAGGAAAGAATGGCACTGACATTGGCGTTGCCGATCGGTACTGTTACAACCCCATTCCGGTTCACCACAGGTTGCCCGCCCAGTCCTGAAGCATTGTCTGCCGTCTCGGCAGCAGCGCTCCACGTCAGGCCGCCATCACTGGACGTGCTCATCTTAATGCGGTTGCCGAGGCCATTGTCATCCCACTCCGTGTAGCAGTTGCCGTAGAAAGGGCTGGTGGACGTGGTGTCGCAGACCGTCCAGTTCTTGTCCACATTGTTCCCGCCCCCAATCGTGACCGGCTTGGTCCAAGTAATCCCATCGGTGGATCGGCTGACAATGACAGCGGCACCTCTCACCGAAGGGGTTTCGGCAATTGCCAGCGATGAAATTAACCAAACGCCACGACGCGGATCGTAGGCGACCGTGGGATCGCTCACCCGATCATAGGGGCCGTTCTTTTTATATTTAGTGATACCGGGAAGAAACCCTTTTTTCCAAGTGACACCGCCGTCTCTAGAGGTAGCCCAGCCGATGTCCGAGCTGCCGCCATCGAAAAAACGTCCAACCTGGAACGCCGAAACGATGGTTTTGCCATAGGCGAAGGTGTCGGGTTCAACCTGGGTTTTGTGCTGACTTGACGCATTGGTGAATGGGTCGGAGCTAAGCTGCTTCAACTGGACGCTGGCTTGGACCCATGCTGTCGCTGAAATCACAGCCGTTGCGATCGCAACACCGAGGAGTCGGGTGCTTCGCCTTCTGGTTCCTGGCTCAATTCCGTCAAATTCTGTTGCCATCATAGTTCTCCACAATTCAATCTTTATCTTCCCTCAAATTTGGTTCACCTTATATTGATTGAGGAAGTTTTTTGGATTGAGTTTATGGAGCGTATGGCGTAAAAAATTTTCCTATAGAACTTTTTCTATCCTCGGAGCGAAATAAGTTGATCAAGCTCTCGTCTCGCATCATGAATTCCGAGCAGATACAACCCCACCCCAGCTTGTTTCATGGTGCAAGGGATAACGCGAGTGGCATAACTCGCGATCGCAATTAGGTTCGTTTCGGGTTTCGTTTACTGCGATTGGGAACCCTTGCTCGACCCAACAGCACCCCCTTGGCCGTCCATCGCCAAACCCAAGGGACTCCCGCCGCCAACATTAAACCGAGCGCAAAACTCAGACTTAAAACCAATCCAAACGGCAATTGAATCGATTGCAAACCCAGCCACACCAACGCAACTGCCGTGGCATTTTGCACCGAAAGCAAGGCCGTTATGACCACCATTAGCCCAATGACACCAAAGATCAAGAGATTCATCATGGTTCTACAACGCAATGCGGCTCAAGCATCTGTTTGAAGCACCCGAGTTGATCGTTCGCAAAGTTGCCTACAATAGGGACCGATATTGTTCCCGTGCGATCGCCGCCATGAAACTAGACCCCCATCCGCTCGCTCTGCGCACCTTCACGGCTCCATCGCTCCAAGTCTCCGTGGTCATTCCAGTCTATAACGAGGTTGAGAGCATTCCCCACCTGCTCACGGCGATCGCCCAGGTGTTGCAAGCAGAGGGCCTGTCCTACGAAATCGTGGCGGTCGATGATGGCTCCACCGATGGCACCACCCCATTATTGAAACAATTGGCCCAGGACCGATCAGATCTGCGAGCCGTCATTCTGCGGCGCAACTATGGCCAAACCGCCGCTATGGCCGCAGGCTTTCACCATGCCCAAGCCCCCGTCATTGTCACCTTAGATGGAGACTTGCAAAACGACCCAACGGATATCCCCAAACTCTTGGCCAAACTGGAAGAAGGCTATGACCTGGTGAGCGGTTGGCGCAAACATCGCCAGGATGCTGCCCTCACCCGCCTATTGCCGTCGAAACTGGCCAATGGCCTAATCAGCAAAGTGACGGGCGTCGCCTTACATGACTACGGTTGTTCCCTCAAAGCCTACCGCGCCGAATTGTTGGCCGATATGAACCTCTATGGGGAACTGCATCGGTTTTTGCCTGCTTTGGCCTTTATCGAAGGGGCCAGGATTGCCGAATTGCCCGTCAATCACCATGCCCGCCGTTTTGGAGCCAGCAAATACGGCTTGAGCCGCACCTTTCGCGTTTTAATGGACTTAATGACCATCTACTTCATGAAGCGCTTTTTGACGCGACCCATGCATGTCTTCGGGTGGTTTGGTCTGATTTCGACGGTCATCGGCTTCGGTCTAGGGCTTCATCTCACCTATGTCAAGCTTGTGATGGGTGAATCCATTGGCAACCGCCCCCTCTTATCCCTGGCTGTGTTGATGGTATTGGGCGGGTTAGAGTTATTTTGTTTTGGTCTGTTGGCCGAATTGATGATGCGGACCTACCACGAGTCCCAAGGGCGCACCATTTATCGGGTGCGTGAGGTGGTGGCCGCAGCGGACACATCTGTTCCCTAACGTTTTGACCACGCAGCTAGTCCTACTGGGTTTCTTCCTTTATGTCTTCCGATTCCGATCGCAATCAGCCCCCCTCCCATTCCACCCTTGATGAAATCCGGGCCGCTCGGCTTGAAAAAGTCGAACATCTGAAAGCCGCTGGGTTAATTCCCTATGCCTATCGCTGGGAATCCACCCATCATGCCCAAACCCTGCAAGACACCTACCAAGATCTACCCAATGGCGAAGAAGTCGAAACCACGGTGGCGATCGCCGGACGCATTGTGGCACGACGTGTCTTTGGCAAACTGGCCTTCTTTAACCTGCAAGATGAGACGGGTACCATCCAGTTGTATTTGGAAAAAGCCCGAATTCAGGCCGTTATGGGCGATCGCGATCCCCAAGCCTTCGACCACCTCAAAACCTTCACCGATGTCGGCGATTTTCTGGGGGTCAAGGGCACCCTCAAACGCACGGACAAGGGCGAACTCTCGGTTTATGTCAACGAATATGTCATCTTGACCAAATCCTTGTTACCGCTGCCGGACAAATGGCATGGCTTAACCGATGTGGCCAAGCGCTACCGCCAACGGTATGTGGATTTGATTGTGAATCCCACCGTGCGCGAGACCTTTCGCCGTCGGGCGCTCATCACTGCGGCCATTCGCCGCTATTTAGACCAGCAAGGGTTTATCGAAATTGAAACGCCAGTTCTACAAACCGAAGCGGGGGGAGCCGATGCACGGCCTTTTATCACCTATCACAACACCCTAGAAATGGACCTGTTTCTGCGGATCGCCACCGAACTGCACCTGAAACGGCTCATTGTCGGCGGCTTTGAAAAGGTGTTTGAACTGGGCCGCATTTTCCGCAACGAGGGTGTTTCTACCCGGCACAACCCGGAATTTACCACCATTGAAATTTACCAAGCCTATGCCGACTACACCGACATGATGGCCTTAACCGAGGCCATTATCGTCGAAGCGGCCCAATCCGTGTTGGGAACCTTGCACCTCACCTACCAAGGCGAACCTATCGATCTCACCCCGCCCTGGAAACGGGCCACCATGCATGATCTGGTGGCAGAAGCCACCGGAGTCGATTTTGCAGCGTTCAGTGACCTCAAAGAAGCCCAAGCCGCAGCCACGGCAGCGGGCATCACAGGTACCGAGGACTGCGAAACCATCGGGCAGGTGCTCAATGAGGCTTTTGAGCAGAAAGTCGAATCCACCCTGATTCAGCCCACCTTTGTCCTCGACTACCCCGTCGAAATTTCGCCCCTAGCCAAACCCCATCGCGCCAAACCCGGCCTAGTGGAGCGCTTTGAGTTGTTCATGGTGGGGCGCGAGACCGCCAATAGTTTTTCTGAGTTGACCGATCCCATCGATCAGCGCCAACGCATGGAAGCCCAAGCCGCTCGCAAAGCTGCCGGAGATCTCGAAGCTCAAGGCGTCGATGAAGACTTCCTCACCGCCCTCGAGTATGGCATGCCTCCCACAGGCGGCTTAGGTATCGGCATCGATCGCTTAGTGATGGTGTTAACCGATGCCCCTAGCATTCGGGATGTGATTGCCTTCCCCCTCTTAAAACCAGACCCCGCAGATGCCCCTGCCTAAATGGTTCAAAGAATTGACTACACTTAAAGAACAAGTCCTGAGCGGTTGAAACCGCGTCCACTCAAACCTAGTTCCCGCAAGCAGACTAGAATGGCATTCCAACCCGCGCAGGCGGGTTTTGTTCCTATAGCCGCGATTTCAATCGCCGGGTTTATTGTGCATGTTGACTGAATTGCAAACTGAAATTACTCAAGCCGTCGAGCATCGTCGGAACTTTGCCATTATTTCCCACCCAGATGCGGGGAAAACCACCCTCACGGAAAAATTGTTGCTCTACGGCGGTGCAATCCATGAAGCCGGGGCCGTCAAGGCCCGACGCGCACAGCGTCATGCCACCTCCGATTGGATGGCCATGGAACAACAACGGGGGATCTCGATCACCTCGACAGTGTTGCAATTCGACTATCGCGGGGCACAAATCAATTTACTGGATACCCCCGGTCACCAAGACTTTAGTGAAGACACCTACCGGACCCTGGCCGCCGCCGACAACGCGGTAATGCTGGTCGATGCCGCTAAGGGGCTAGAACCCCAAACCCGGAAGCTATTTGAGGTTTGTAAACTGCGATCGCTGCCCATTTTTACCTTTATCAACAAACTCGATCGCCCCGGTCGCGAACCTTTGTCATTGCTGGATGAAATTGAGCAGGAATTGGGGTTACAGACCTACGCCGTCAACTGGCCCATTGGCATGGGCGATCGGTTTAAAGGCATTTACGATCGGCGTTTGAACCAAATTCACCTGTTTGAGCGCTCGGAACACGGCAAACGAGAGGCGATCGATACTGTCATTGAGCTAGGGGATCCTCAAATTGAAGAACTGTTAGAGCAAGATCTGTACTATCAACTCAAAGATGATCTGGAATTGCTGGAGGGACTGGGGCCAGAGTTAGATCTCGACTTGGTGCATCAGGGCAAAATGACCCCAATTTTTTTTGGTAGTGCCATGACCAACTTTGGGGTTGAGCTGTTTCTAGAAGCCTTTTTGGACTATGCCCTCAAGCCCGCTGCCTATCGTAGTACCCTGGGGGCGATCGCCCCGACTCGTGAAGACTTCAGCGGCTTTGTGTTTAAGTTACAGGCCAACATGGACC
>JBAVRC010001003.1:0-1746 GCA_049694615.1 Thermosynechococcaceae cyanobacterium
ATCGCATCATCATTCGTAAAGGTTTAAGTATCAATTTTTATGGGTATCTTTACAGGTCATGAAATGATGCTTTCCAAAGCAATACCAAGCGTCATCAGCAAAAAATGGGAGACTACGCAACAATAGAACCATACTGACAGAACCCACTTCTCTCTCACTACATGAGAACCAATGACTGAAGCTCCTGTCGCGATCGCCGATTTGCCCTTACCTCCCGGACACTTCGGCTGGCCTGTAGTTGGCGAAACCTTGAACTTTATTCTCGATCCGCAGTTTGCCAATAAGCGACAGGCTCAATACGGCAATATCTTTAAAACCCACATCTTGGGGCGTCCCACCGTTGTTCTGATGGGGCCGGAAGCCAATCGCTGTATCCTGTCCACCCACATGGATCATTTTTCCTGGCGAGAGGGATGGCCCGGAACCTTCCGCGAATTGTTGGGGGAATCGCTCTTCCTCCAAGAAGGCGAACAACATCGCCGCAATCGGCGATTATTGATGCCTGCTTTTCATGGCAAGGCGTTGGACCGTTATCTCGACACCATGACCCGCATTAGTCGGCGGTACCTGGAGCAGTGGGACCATCTGGGCAACTTTGTCTGGTTCGGCGAATTGAAAAAGCTGACCTTTGAAATTGCCAGTACCCTCCTGCTCGGAAGCGCTCCGGGTGCAGAAACACAGCAACTCCCCCAATGGTTTACGGAATTGACCAACGGGTTGTTTGCTTTCCCCTTGCGCTGGCCCTGGACGACCTATGGCAAAGCCCTGAAAGCCCGCGATCGCCTTTTGGTTCATATTGAGGCGGTGATTCAAGATCGGATGGCCAATCCGGCCCAGGATGCCTTGAGTTTGTTGGTCCAAAGCACGGATGAGGACGGCGATCGCCTGAGTCTGACGGAAATAAAGGTCCAAGCACTACTGATGCTGTTTGCAGGCCATGAAACCACGACGGCCATGCTGACATCCTTGGTCATGGCACTGGCTCAACACCCCTCTGTCTGGGAAAAGGCTTGTCAGGAACAACGACAACTGGCGGCTGAGGGCGATTTATCCCTCGAACAATTGAAACGGATGCCCTACCTCGAACAAGTCTTGAAGGAAGTGGAGCGGCTGTATCCACCTGTAGGGGGAGGATTTCGGGGGGTGATCAAGGGATTAGCCTTTAACGGGTATCAGGTGCCTTCGGGTTGGCAAGCCCTTTACCGCATTGATGCAGCCCATCAGGATGAACGCTGTTTTAGCAACCCTCGCGTTTTCGATCCGGATCGGTTTAGCCCCGAACGCGCTGAACACAAGCGGTTTGAGTTTAGTTTGGTGGGCTTTGGGGGTGGTCCGCGTGTTTGTCTGGGTCTGGCCTTTGCCCAGATGGAAATGAAAATTGTGGCTGCTTTATTGTTACGACAGTATCGCTGGGAGTTGCTGCCCAACCAGGACCTAAGCTTGGCGACGATCCCAACCTTACGGCCTAAATCAGGTCTTAAGGTCAACTTTCATGCCCAGCTATGACATGGAATCGGTTTCCATTGTTGCAGGTACACCAATCGTTCATTAAAACAGAATTTATAGGTCATGGCCAAAGCTCAGGATACGCAGACATTAAAGTCTGCATCCCTGGATAACCTGACTTTTCCTGCTAAGTCTGGGTAGCCAAGAGCCATCCATCAACCAAGTCCTGTAATTTAGCCCATCCTCTCCAAAGGACCTGAATGCCAATGGGGGTTTTACGTCGATGCTCCAAATATCCTC
>JBAVRC010001004.1:0-4086 GCA_049694615.1 Thermosynechococcaceae cyanobacterium
CCTAAAACAGGCCCAAAGTTAAAGACTTGTCAATGGGTAAGGTCGAACCAATACCGAGCCACAGGGTAACGGCTGTTCCAAACAGGAATACAGCTGTCGCAACCGGACGACGGAACGGATTTTGAAACTTATTCACGTTTTCGATAAAGGGAATCAGCATCAATCCCAGTGGAATGGCCATCTGCATCGCGATCCCAAGCAACTTGTTGGGAACAACCCGTAGAATTTGGAACGCGGGGTAGAGATACCATTCCGGAAGGATTTCCAACGGGGTGGCGAAGGGATTAGACGGTTCGCCTACCAATGCTGGGTCAAGAACCGCAAGACCCACCACCAACGCGATGGTCCCCATAATCACAACGGGGAAAATGTAGAGAAGATCATTCGGCCATGCGGGTTCACCGTAATAGTTGTGCCCCATGCCCTTTTTGAGCTTCTCTCGGAGTGCCGGATCGCTCAGATCCGGCTTAATTTGAATTTTGCCCATAATGTGGTTTACCTTAACGAGTTATAACGGACCGGAAATCCCTTGTTTGCGAATCATCAGGAAGTGCAGCAGCATGAATACTGCAATCAACCAAGGCAACACAAAGGTATGCAGGCTGTAAAAACGGGTGAGCGTCGCTTGACCCACGCTGGTCCCGCCCCGCAGAAACTCCACCATCAGACCGCCCACGACTGGAATTGCATCGGGAACGCCGGACACAATTTTGACCGCCCAATACCCCACCTGATCCCAGGGTAAGGAATACCCCGTGACGCCGAAGGATACGGTGATAATCGCCATGAACACGCCCGTCACCCAGGTCAATTCGCGGGGTCTCTTGAAACCGCCGGTCAGGTAGACGCGGAACACGTGCAAAATCATCATGAGGACCATCATGCTGGCGGACCAGCGGTGTACCGACCGGATCAGCCAACCGAAGCTGACTTCCGTCATGAGATACTGAATGGAGTTAAAGGCCTCCGTGACAGAGGGTTTATAGTAGAACGTCATTGCGAATCCAGTGGCAAACTGGACGATGAAACAAACCAGCGTAATACCGCCCAAGCAGTAAAAAATATTCACGTGAGGCGGAACGTACTTGCTGGCGACATCTTCAGCGATCGCCTGAATTTCCAGGCGCTCCTCGAACCAGTCGTACACTTTGCTCATAAAACCAAAGATTCCCGAAAATGTGTCGCTTTCATCAACGAATGTAACATAGTCTTTAGGGCCATTTCCGTCGGCTCGGTCTGGAATTCCTGGAGCGATCTGCCATGGGATCGCTACAATTTCAAGTATGAAGATCAGTCTTAAGCAGTTTTGGGTCGGGATCGCTTGTTTCATTAGCGTGCAGCTTGTGTTGTGGTTCGGCATATCGGCCAACGCCCTGGCCTTTACCCCCGAGCAGCAATTGCTGAGTGAGGCGTGGCGGATTGTCAATCAGTCCTATGTCGATCCAACCTTTAACCATCAGAATTGGTGGAAGATTCGCGAGAAAGCGTTGCAGCAGCCCTTGCCTGATCGAGAGGCGGCCTATACGTCGGTTCGCACGATGTTGACCAGCCTAGGCGATCCGTTTACACGGTTGTTGCCTCCAGCCCAGTACCGGAGTTTACAGACCAGCACGGCGGGAGAATTGACGGGCGTGGGTCTGCAAATTTCGATCAATACGGAAACGGGCGATTTGGAAGTGATTGCCCCCATTGAAGGGTCGCCTGCTGCGATCGCCGGGTTACAGTCCCGCGATCGCATTTTGCAAATTGACCAGACCCCGACGCAAAATTTGACCTTGGATGAAGCGGCTGAACGGATGCGCGGACCCATCGGCTCGACGGTTGCCCTACAAGTTCAACGGGGGGCACAGGCGCAAGCTAATCGGATAGAAACGGTTTCCCTGAAGCGCGATCGCATTGAGATTAACCCGGTGCGCGGCGAGGTTCGCAAAACCGCTGCGGGTAAACCGATTGGGTATATCCGGTTGGGGCAATTTAACGCCAATGCCACTAAGGAAATGAAGGAAGCCATTCGCACCCTAGAGGCGCAACGGGTGCAGGGTTATATCCTGGACCTGCGTAATAATCCTGGCGGTTTATTGCAGGCTGGCGTGGAAATCGCCGATCTTTGGCTAGACCCAAACCCCATTGTCTACACGGTGGATCGCCATGGGTTGATGGGCAGTTTTATGGCCAGCCATGTTGCCCAGACCCATGCGCCCTTGGTCGTGTTGGTGAATCGGGGCACGGCCAGCGCCAGCGAAATTCTGGCCGGGGCCTTGCAAGATACCGGACGGGCAACCTTAGTGGGGGAACGGACCTTTGGCAAAGGCGCGATCCAATCCTTGTTCGACCTGTCTGATGGATCGGGGTTGGCGGTCACGGTGGCCACCTACGAAACCCCCAACCACCGCAATATCAATAAAGTGGGCATCGCCCCCGACCGGGAAGTTCCGCTGGATCTGGCCACCTTCAACGGCATGGCCACCGAGAGCGATCGCCAGTACCAAGCAGCCTTGGATCTTCTGACGCCCAAACTGGCGGTGGCCGGTGCCGCGTCCCTTTAGTCGGACTTACCACGATCCGCTCCACGGCGCGATCACCTTAGACAGTGCCGATCCCACCGAAGCGCTTCTGATTCGACTCATTGATACCCCGGCCTTTCAACGGCTCCGTCGCATTCGCCAATTGGGTCCGGCCAGCCTGACCTTCCATGGGGCCGAAGGATCGCGGTTTACCCACTCCTTGGGGGTGATGTACGTGGCGCGGCGGGTGTTTGATCGGCTGGCGAAACGGTACCCGACCTTGCAACCCCACCGCACCGCAACCCTCTGTGCTGCGCTGTTGCACGATATCGGTCATGGCCCCTTTAGTCACAGTAGCGAGGAGATGTTCCAGGGCAACCATGAGGGATGGACCCAACGTATCTTGCAGGAATCCCCTGACCTGCGCACCTTACTGGATGCCGTTTCGCCCCAGTTGATCGACCAAATCACCCAAATTTATAGCAAGCAATATCCCGTCCCTCTCGCCAGTCAATTGGTGACCAGTCAACTGGACTGCGATCGCCTCGATTACCTGATGCGGGACAGCTACTTTACGGGAGCCTCCTATGGCCGTTTGGATCTAGACCGCATTATACTGGCCCTAGATTATGACCCCGACAGTCAACAACTGATTGTGGCCCGCAAGGGATTAGCGGCGATCGAGCATTACTTGGTGGTGCGCTATTTCATGTATGCCCAGGTTTACAACCATCCCAAAATTATTGCGGCCAGTTGGTTGTTAGAGCGCATTGTGCACCGTGCCCGACAGTTAGTGTTGGACCATCAGTTAACGGCGGATGACACCTTGACCGCTTGGCTGACTCAACCCAATGCCCAACTGTCCCTATCGGATTTTTTGGCTGCTGACGATGGGGTGTTGCTGTACCATTTTCAGCGCTGGTGTACCCACGCCGATGGAATCTTGCAAGATCTTTGCCGTCGCTATCGCGATCGCGACTTGTTCAAGGCCCAAGATATCAGTCACCTCACCGAGTCTCAGCGAGCTGTGCTGGGTAAAATCGCCCGGTCAGCGCTTGGGGCACGTCACTGGTCTGCCGAATACTATGTGGGACTGCAACAGGCCACCACACGTGGCTATACCCTCTACCAACGGGGGATTCAAATCAAAACCGCGACCGGACTGACCGAAATTAGCGAATTGTCGCCCTTGGTCCAAACCCTCATCCAACCGCGCCAACATACTTGGTTGGTCTACCCCCGCGACATTGAGGCGGACTTGGGACCAGCCCTGCGATCCCCCTAGTCCCAGTAAACTTTAGGAGACAACCAGGGCGACTTTTCCCGTATCCAAATCGTAACGACCGCCCACGATTTTTAAGCGGCGGGATCGCAATTGTTCGGACAAAAGAGGCGATCGCCTTAACTGCTGGATCTGATAACGCACATTGGCCACGACTGCATTATCCACGGCATCTCCAGAACGCCCTTTGACGGTTTCTAAGGCGGGTAGAATGGCCCTGACAAAACTCCCCATTTCACCCGGTAATGTCTCATTTTTGACCGCAGCGGTGACCGCCCCGCAACGTTCATGACCTAGCAC
>JBAVRC010001005.1:0-2036 GCA_049694615.1 Thermosynechococcaceae cyanobacterium
CTTGAATGGCAAAGGCTTTCATGGTGAGACTGCGCTATACCTCAGCTATCAAGATAGCGCCATTACTTCGGTGCTATACAGCGGCAGACGAGAGACATACGTAACAAGTCTTAATGCCACTGAAAGTAGACCTTAACCCTTAATGAAGATTTTTCGCTGCAAGAATATTAATTTTCGTAAAGTATCTATTGTTACAATTGATTTGTCATATGAGCAGTGGTATGTTTGACACATCAGTATGTTGTTCCCTCTAAGTAAGTTGTTTGACGAAGGCTCAATAGCGAGCTTTTGATGTTTATTCAAACTAGAGTGCTAATAGAGAATTCGGTTTTCGCTGAGTTTCTGCGGTAGGCACCTTTGTTTGGTCCAAAGGGAGCTGTCTATCTAGGATCGGCAACAAATTGTTAGAAACCAAATTGGATAGCTTATAGAGCCAAGGCTAACTTCTTGCCTTTGGCCTGTTTCCTCATTGTAATTTCAAGACTTTGCCCAAAGGAGATGGGGATTCTACCCCTTCTAGATTGAATTTTAGATTTATATTTTTGGAATGCTTGGCATTTCAAAAAGTCTTCTTTGGAAGAAGAAAATTTATTGTTAAAAACAATTTTTAGTTCCGAGTCGTGTGTAATTCGCTACGACTGAAACTTTTTTGAGAACATTAAAGATAATGATTTTGTTATTTTGTGTGTATGAATAAATGAGGCAAATTTTTACAAAATTTAATTGAATTTAGGGTTGCACAACCTTAGTGACAGTGATATATTGTTTTTGTCAAGATGTTTTAAAGATTAAGAAAAATCAATTCTTAACTCTTTTGCATTCCTTATTATTGATTTTGCAGCGTTTTTAATGTTGTGAAATAGTTTTAGTTGTATCTGGAGATTTGTGATGAGATCTATTTTTTTAGCTTCAGCGCTTATGGCGGCAATCGTTGTTGGAGTTCAAGCGACTGCCTATGCTGGGAGCAGCCCTGATAATACAAATAGCAGGAGAAAAAACGCGCCGGCCACTACTGCACCGACAAAACTACTCCAGACCTTTTTTCGGTCCGGCTCCGGCGGCATTACACTTGCTGCCAATGCGTTTACCCCCATCAGTACGGTCTCGGTTACTTGCAACAATGCTGCTGGCTGCTCGATCGGTGTTGAGTCTATGATTCAGATCCAGCCGCCTGCGGGGACCCAATGGGCCATCTGCCCCCAAGTTGGTGGCGTCTTCATGAGCCCACCCTGCCCATTCCAGGGCCTCCTGCCAGCCGTTAGCAGCTTTGTGACTGGCAACGGACGGAGCAACATCACGGTACCGTTAGGGACGCATACGGTTACTACGACAGTTTTTGTCTCCGCCGCCAGTACTCTTCGCAACTGGGAATCCGACGTCAGACTCTACAAGCCGTAGTATTCTGAGTATCCCGCCAGGGCCCCGTCAACGGCTCGGCACTGGTTCAGTCTAAATTTAAAGAATACAGGCAATTCGATTGTCGGTCTATTGAGAGTATTCTTAATAAGCTGACGATGAATTGCCTGTATTCGTCTTTGCAAGATTTGTAGACTTTCATTTAAGGCTGAACCCGTACCCTCAAAGAGCGATCGCGTGGCGGAGCGATGCAGCATATCAATTTCTTCGTTGATGGCGGCAGTCTTTTTAATTTCGTTCAATGGTTTGGGCAATGGGATAGGTTTTTCCTGTCCCGGTTGCACCCAGCAAGGTTTGATACCGATGTCCCGCTTGGAAGGATTCGGTGAGTTGGGCGATCGCCTTGGGTTGGTCGCCTGTAGGTTCAAAGGGGGCTTGAATGGCAAAGGCTTTCATGGAGAGACAGTGCGATACCTCATGTCAAGATAGTGCGATGGACTCAACGATACGACATAGCGCATCTCCTGCCAAAGATCGCCGTTCAAATAGGCTTAAAATGGGTGCACAATCGGGAAAATTTTGACTTTTATTTTTACGGAGTAAATTTTGACTTTTGTAAAGTATCCAAATTTACAGTTGCCGTCTCTTGAGCGCCATGATATAGTTTGTCTGTGTAGTTC
>JBAVRC010001006.1:0-4958 GCA_049694615.1 Thermosynechococcaceae cyanobacterium
CAAGGCATAAAGACCAATGCTAAAGAGACGACTGTATTTGAACTTCGGGTTATGGGCGATCGCACCGAACGCACCCGCCAAATCGGTGCCCCCTGCGGTTGCGGCTTGGGTAAACCACCCCATCAAATCGCTAGTACTGTGACCCTGCAAGGCCGCTTTTGCCGCCTCCGCATCGGCGCGAAATTGGCTAGGGTCCATTTCCTCAGCACGGCACAGGGCATTGAAAATCGATTCCTTGTCCGGTTCGGGTTCATATCCCTCCATAAACCGATCAAAGGTACTGACGATGCCCAACGCAAAAACGGGATCGTAGCGGAAATCTTCATTCACGCGGAGCAGATGGATTTCTACCATCAATTCTTCCACCACCCGTCGATACACGGAGGAGATCGGTCGCGTATGGAGGCTATAGAAAGCTCGTTTGGTATCGGAAACGGTGCGGACGGTATTCACAGTGCAAGACGCTTGATAAACTGCTCTTATTTTCACATCAAGCGTGTGTTCCCTGCTACTGCAAGTTTTTTATGCCCCTACCAACGGTCATTCTTCCAGGCTATTTGGCTCCGGCCCAAGACTATCGCGATCTGGAACAAAACCTCAACGCCATGGGAATACCCACCGTGACTGTCCCGTTGCAGCGGCGAGATTGGTGGGTCACCCTCGGTGGCAGGCCCGTTACGCCGATTTTACAAGCCCTCGACCAGACCATTCGTCAAGTCTTGCAAGATACCCAAGCCTCCCAGGTCAACCTGATTGGTCACTCAGCCGGGGGATGGATTAGCCGCATTTACCTGGGCCGCGAACCCTATGGCGATCGCACTTGGGACGGTCAGTCGCGGGTGCAAACCCTGGTCACCTTGGGCACCCCCCATACCAGTCAGGAGCGCTGGACCCAGCGGAATCTCAATTTTGTGAATGATGCCTATCCCGGTGCATTTCATCCATCGGTTCGCTACATTTGTGTCGCAGGTAAGGCAGTTTATGGTCAGCCCAGTTTCCGGCCTGGGCAGTGGTTTACCTATCAAAGCTATCGCCTGACGTGCGGAGAGGGCACTTGTTGGGGGGATGGCGTGACGCCCCTTGCCGCCGCTCAACTTTCGGGAGCCATCAACTTGGTTTTGGATGCGGTGCAACATTCACCCCGTCCCGGCCAACGCAATGGCAGGGATCAGCATCAATGGTACGGTTCGCCGGAGGTTACAAAAAGTTGGGCATCCTATTTGGGCTGAAATCGTTCGGTTTTGAGGTGAAAGGTCGTCAGGGCGCAACCGTGCGCCCTGACAGTTGTTCTGCTAAGGGGTCTCTGGAAGACGGGCCCCAGAGTCAGGTACGGTGAGGAGCAAAAGCTGACCGCCTTCATCCTTACCGCCCAATTGATTGACCACTTGGGTGTGGGCTTGCACATCAAGCAACCAGGTATTGGGTCCTAAAATATTCGCCGTGTTAATGATGCCAGACGATTCCCAGTTCCCTGCAATATCGCCTGGGATTGGCTTGCCGTCAAAGTCTTTTTGAACCACAGCCGCGACAGGGGTCAAGGCTTTGTTTCTGAGGTCGTAATGCCAGATGCGAGCAGGACGTTTACCGCGAAACTCGCCATTTTGATCTTCTTGGATCATGATGGAGCGATCGCTGGTTGCAAGATTATCTGGATTGATAATCGGATCGCCGACATCCCCCGCCAACAAAATCTGCAACGCCTCCACTTTGGTTGGGTCCGTCGGGTTCAAGGTCATTTTATGAATCCGACCTTTGGCGTCGTAAGGTTTGCCCGTATCGGGGTTGATATACTCGCTGCGTCCGGTGGATGCGAAATAAACAATATTGGGTTGTTTGACATCATGGGTAATGTCCTCCGGTCGCACAAACGACATGGCTCCTTTGGCGGCGATCGCCGCGCGAATTCTATTAACATTTCGCGCTTCAAAGGGCGAAATTGGAATAAACCGACCCGAAACTGAGCTACCCTTTTGGATGTCGGCGGGTGTACTGCCAACATCGGCCTTAAAGACGTAAAGTTGTCCTTTCCCGGTCAATAGATCCGTTTCATTGTTGGCGATATACATGTAAATGCCGCCGGGTGCGTTATCGTCCGTCAACATTAAAACAATCTTGTTGTACTTCGGCAGCGCAATGGTGTTTTCGTGGTCAAAATGGCCTAGCCAAGGTAAGTTTCGGTAATCCCCGGTCTTGGGATTGACGGCAACAACGGTTCCCTTATATTTGCCGTCCGTTGATTCTTCGTTGGTAAAGAACAGGGGGCTGCTAAACCCTTCCTTGCGTCCCACCATGGTAGCCGAACAGAAACTGTTGTACCCTTCGGAACCATTAATGAGATACTCGCCTTTGAGAACCTTGAGGTTGGCTTTATCAATCACGAGTTTTGAGACCCGCGAGTAGCTCAAATTATCTTCTTTAGTCCACTCATGGTTCATGAGCAACGTGAAGGTTCCATTGCCATGATCAATTGCACCCAACCCATCTGGAGTGCCTGCCATTTGATATCCGCTATCTAAGGTGTCCCCAGTGGTCAAAATGGGTTGGATTTGCACACCCGGTTGCAGGGCCTTTAATTGGGGTCTTCGAGCAGTGAGGAAGCCTTCAGCAAGACCCATTTCGGCGTGGCTGGCCAACGCAAGGAGGGGAAAGGTCGCCAACAGGCAATTAATTACGAATTGTGAACGTTTCATAATTGAAAGATGACTACAACTTATAGGTCCAGCCGTATCATCTGTCATGAACGTTAAGCCAGCGTCAAGGGAAGGTTAATGGCGCATCAATATTGCGCTAATGTCTTCTGAAGTGAGCACACAGGTCATAGGTTGCTCCTAGACTGGACTTTCAGTTAAGGGAAGCGGTAGAGAGATGAATACTGGAGTTCTATCGGTTCTACCACAAGGATCGGGTCGGATACACTGTGGGGTACACATTGACCACGGTGACGGGCGGAACGACGGGATCCACTTCGACTTGAGGCGTGGGGTCCACATTAACGCGGTAGCTCGATCCACCCACGCGAATCGTGGGGCTGGAGGGGACAGAACGAACTCGGCAACCCCCCTGGGATGCGTATAACAGATCGCTCAAGCTGGACCCTGACCATTGCATTCCAGCCGAATTGAGGGAGATATTGGCATTGGCTTCGCTATGGTTGCCGCAATTGACGAAAACTTCGTCGGCATGGGCTGGCGCAAGGCTGACGAGGTTTGCTGCGCCCGTTAATAGGGAAAGGGTGGCCAGGAAATGAAGATTGGTATATTTCATAAAAACCTCGCTTCAATTGCGATAAAGGAAAAACAGAGTGATCTGTGTCTCCATTTAGCTTTCCATAGGGCTCACCCCAAACCAGTGATTTTAATCACAACCGAAATGTGAGTTTTGTCAAGGGTCAAGTTTTCCAGGCGATAGCCCTTGCCCATGAGGCATGCTTTATAGACATGATAGACATGAGGCGAAATCGCTTCTACTTAACCAATTCAGCATTCACCGCATTGATTGAACGAGGCTTAAGGGGAATAGATTCGCTGCGCGGCAATAGGTCAAACATATCTCGCAATGCGTCGTCGAAGATTTCAAAATCTACCCTTCCGACCTTATCTAAGACTTTTGTCCCCGCCATATCGAACAGCAACGTTTGGGGAACCTGACCCGTATAGTAGTAACCAGGCTCATCAGGAGAATAGCGATCCAGAGCCGGAATCGAATCGACATTAATTGGGATGAAGTCTATTGCTCGACCATAATAGGCTTGCAGTTGGGAAATGACCGCAGAAAATTGTTTACAGTCTTTACTGTCTTCCACATAAAAGGTCAATAGTGTGGGTTTTTCACCGCTGAAAGACTGAGATAGGGTTACCCGTGGGGGAACCAGCGACCCATTGCCCGCATACAAGGCAAAAATATTGCCATCAAATCGATCATCTTGGATCTCGGCCCAAGCCGATGTGGGATAACCCAGAACAAACATCAGAACTGTCAATGCCGTCAACCCGGCGATCGCCCATTGGCGATACTCTAGTTTGCCAAGGTAGTGCTGGAAGGGTAAAAAGTATCGTTTTATAGCAGTCAACATGCGTTTGATCAGCCCGAAAAATACATCAATAACTGTTTGATTTTCTAGTCATCCCTGGATATTGACCAGGGATGCTCAATCGCGTTTTAGGGCGAATCTTCATTAGAGATTGGCAGATGAGAGGCTGGTGCATTTCGTTTGGCAGGCAAGGATAAACGTTTTGCCGAACTCCGTATTTCAGGTAGACCCTGGCCGTTAACCTGTTGCAGTTCACTGTTTAACCGACGATTTTCAGTTTGCAACGATTGGATTTTGGACTTCACCAAATCTAAGCGATCTGTAAATTTCTGTCGGTAGACTTCAGGTAGTTCTTGAATGATATGCTCCAACATCTGATTGCGTTCGCTCAAGACCTGACAAGACCTTTGCAGACGAGCAATTTCAGTATCGCGCTTGTCAATTTGCATTTGATAAAATTCAATTTGCTGCTCAAGCTGCTTAACCTCTTCGCGTAACGCTTCAACCTCCGTGTTAATCGGATGTACCGCAACTGGGGCTAAACCGGGCGAAGCAGCAGCCTTCAATGCAGGGGGGTGGGTTTTCACCATGCGAAACAATTCAGTCGAAAGTTGCGCAACGAGCTGATCTCTAAACTGAAGTTGCTGACGCAGTTGCGTCAGTTCTTGCGTCATGGCGTTGGGCACATTGGTTTCGTCTTGATCCACGCTTGATTCGCTCCAGAACCCTGCCGTTAATCTATCATTCTATGCAAAAGTCCAGTAGCACGAGCCATGCAACTGGACTTTTGCAGAAATGGGGGACAGACCCCTATGAATTTAAGCTTCAGTCTCTTCCTTGGGAGAAACGGCTTCTGGCTTAATGGTTAGATATCGAATTACGTCGTCGCCGAGGCGCATGGCTCGCTCCATGACGGCAACCGCAGTTC
>JBAVRC010001007.1:0-1923 GCA_049694615.1 Thermosynechococcaceae cyanobacterium
CATCTGCGCTGGCTGCCTTGGCGCAACAGGTCAAAGCAGCAGGACTCAATGTAATGTCCTTTACGGGCTTTACCTTGGCGCAATTGCAGTTTTCCAATGCCCCGCCGGGGTCTAGGGCGTTGCTCAATCAACTAGATCTCCTAGTGGATGGCCCTTTTGTCGAGTCCCTAGCGGTTCATTCTCCCGATTCTCCCGTGTCTTCCAGTAATCAGCGGGTGCAGGTGCTGAACCCTGATTTCAAAGGCTCTATCACTTGGGCGAGCGACCAAATTGAAGTGCATGTGTTTCAGAATGGCGATCGCCTGATCACTGGCTATCGAGGTCAGATGGAAACATCAAAATGATTTATCCCGTTCATCCAACAGCTCCAAGCGTATTGGCGCGCCACTCACAAAACACTGATAGAGGTGAAATATGATTGAAAAAATTTTGCTAGCAGATTCTGGTACCGGACAGACCGAGCAAATGCTCAACGCCCTGATGGAGCTTCCTGCCATCCAGCGCGCTACCGTAACGGTGCTGTATGTGGTGCCTCCCCAAGTGAGCACCGAAGGCATGCAAGAAAAACGTGAAGAAGGAGCCAAAACCTTAGCAAAAGCGGTTGAAGGGCTCCATCTAGATCCGGGCAAGCTTGTTGCGGTCAATACCATTCTCCGGGAAGGCGAACCAAAGGATGAAGTATGCCGCATTGCAGAAGAGATCGATGCTGACCTTATCATCATGGGATCTCGGGGACTCAAGCGCCTCCAATCCATCTTAGAAAATTCCGTCAGTCAGTACGTGTTTCAATTGTCGTCCAAGCCCATGTTGCTGGTTAAAGACGATATCTACGTCAAGCGCATTAATCGCGTGATGGTTGCAATCAATGCCTCTGCTGCCGCTAAAGAATCCCTCGATCTTGCCCTCAAGTTACTACGAGATAACAAGAGCGGCAAACTGATTTTGGCTCACGTGATTCCTGATGCAACTGAACGCAAAACCCTCACCCCTGCCGAGGCCGAGCGCGATCCGCTGCTGGCAGCGGCGATCACCGCTGCCAAGCAATATGGTGTAACGTTTCAGTGTATGGCCATGTCTGGAAAACCGGGAGAGGCCATTTGCCGCATTGCGGAAGAGAGCCATGCAGATTTACTGGTGCTGGGTTCTCCTGATCGTCGGCCCTCTATAGCGCGTAGTTTGCCGGATTTAGATCGTCTCCTAGGCTCCTCAACTTCGGATTATGTGCGGGTTCAGGCTCCCTGCCCAGTACTTTTTATTCGTAAGGGCGAATAGGATGCAGCAGGACTGTGATGGGGCAACACTAGACGAACGGGGATCGATCGAGAAGTTCCCTGGTGGATGGCCCTTTTGTCGGGTCTCTGGCGGCTCGCTCTCCCAATTCCCCAGTGTCTTCTAGCAATCAGCGGGTGCGCGTACTGAATTTACGGGTCAACTCGCGTGGGCCAGCGATCAGGTGGAAGTGCATGTGTTCGAGAATGGCGATCGCCTGATCACAGGTTATCAAGGTCAGATTGCGACCCCATGATTTACAAACGAGTAAAATTCTGAAATCCAGCAAACTTATTCCATCGCGAGAGTTGAGGATAAACAGCAGACTTGCATTTACCGGGGTCAATGCCTAGAATCTTCATAGAACAACTCCTGTGGGTTGTAGCATGACAGTTTCTCAGCTAAAGTCTTAGCTTAGCTAGAATTCAAAAAAAATTAGGTTAGGTTAATGGTATTTGAGCTACTGTTATTTTCTTTAGTCTTGAGTATTGATTCTTTTTCTGCGGCAATTGCACTAGGATTTCGACATTTCTCGCCTAGAAGAGCTTTATTTTTTGCATCCAGTTCAGGGTTTTCAGAAGGATTAGCAACAGCGATTGGTTTCCTTTTAGGACATATCGCTCGAAACTTGATTACTCAATATGACCACTGGAT
>JBAVRC010001008.1:0-8209 GCA_049694615.1 Thermosynechococcaceae cyanobacterium
GCAATTTCTCCTCATCCGGGTGCCAGAACCCGCGCCCATGGGCCTCCAACATCCGACCCACCACATTGCGGAATGCCTCAGGATTCGCTTTACGCAACTTTTCAGCCATTTCTGGGTCCAGAGCATAGGTATCAGCCGCTTGGTCATAGACCCAGCCCTCCTGGAAATCGGTTGTACCGCCCCAACCAATCAACGCCGTCATCCGTTGCGAAATTTCGTAGGCTCCCCCAGATCCTTGTGCCGCCATCGCATTGGCCCATTTTGGGTTCAGTAACTTACTGCGGTACTCCATCCGCAATAATTCTTCCAGTTTGCGTGGGGTTGTATCCTTGGAAAAACTTTCGACAAAACTGGCGGTTACCTTTTGCCCTTGCTGCTGCTCAGCCGCCTTCTTGAGCGCTCCCGTATTGGCATAGTATTCCTGAATATCCGTCAACCCATACTCCACCGAGTCGATTTGCTGCACAATCCGCCCGGTGCTCTTAAGCAAGGTATTCAAGACTTCTGGACGGGCTTGGCCTTTTTCATGGCGACCATAGCTAAACGCATTCCGGCTATTCCAGGTTTGGCCTAACTCCTCCCCAGATTCCCAACTCGAATCCGTGACGCGATCATTCACCAGAGAACCGAACTCGCCAGAGGGATTAGAGAACAATCGGGCGGAGGGGTTTTCGACCCCTTGGGCTTGAAGGGCGATCGCATGTTTGCGCACAAAATTCTGATCTTCGGGTTCATTGGCCGCTGCTGCCCGTTGAAATAGATCGTCCAAAAGTTCCACAATATTGACGAAGCTATCGCGAAAAATGCCAGACAGGTTGGCCAATACATCAATGCGCGGACGTCCCAGTTCAGCCAAGGGTTTGAGTTCGTAGCGCACGATCCGTCCCGTTCCTTCCTTGATGGGTTCAGCTCCCACCAACTCCAGCAAAATCCCTAAAGATTCGCCCTTGGTTTTAATGGCGTCCAGTCCCCAGAGCATCACGGCGATGGTTTCAGGATAAGTCCCCTGTTCTTGCAGGTGTTGCTGGATTAACTGCTGGGCAATCTGACGACCGCGTTCGTAGGCCGCAGGGGACGGCATGCGGTAAGGGTCAAGAGCGTGGATATTGCGACCCGTGGGCAGTACACCGGGACCATCCCGCAACAGATCGCCACCGGGAGAGGGGGGAATATATTCGCCGTTGAGGCCACGCAGCAAATTGTCGATTTCGTCGGAGGTTTGCAACAACAAGTCGCGAATGGCGATCGCCTGATCCAGTCGTTCAGGCAGTTTGGGATCAAGACGCAGAATGGAACCCGGATGGGTCCGGCGAAATTCAGCATGGATAGCCGCTAAACCGGCAGCCCGATCCCCTCCCTGGGCGATCGCCTCAATCGCAACCTCTGGAACTTCGCCGTCAAAGTAGGCACTGAGGTAACTGGCGATCGCCGCCGCATCGGGAACCTGACCAAGGCTATGCAACCCCGACGAAAACAGACGATTTTCCAGCACCAGCAAATAGTCGTACAGGGTGACCAGATAATCCAGAAAGGCATGGGCACTAAACAGTCGGGCATTTTCGAGCGTAAACTCGATGCCCAACCGCTTGGCTTCCGAAAACGGACAATCCGCGTCAATCCCGGAATCCACAATTTGTTTACAGATGCTTTCTCGTAAAACATCATTTTTTGCAGGGTCTTCGCGATATTCCGTAATCAAATCTTTTAAGGCGGCTAATGTCTTGTAGAGTTCAGCACGACCGTAGGGCGGCACATTGTGAGAAATCAGTACCCCATAGCCCCGCCGTTTCGCCAGCATGGACTCGGACGGATTATTGGCAGCGTAAATGTAGAGGTTAGGCAGATTCCCCAACAGCACATCCGGCCAGGAGTAACCCGTATTGCCCAAAGGCGATCCAGGCAGCCACTCCACCGTGCCATGCATGCCAAAATGGATCACGGCATCGGCGGCAAAGTCCTGCTGCAACCATTGATAAAATGCCGCGTACTGGGGATGGGGCGTCATGTCTCGCTCAAACATTAGGCGCATCGGGTCGCCCAAAATACCCAGAGGCGGTTGCACACCAATCCACACATTACCCAACTGCACCCCACCGAGAAGGTAGTCCTCGCCTAAGGTTTTAATCCCCGTGCCCGTCAAGGTCTTCCATTGCGTCTCAATCCGATGGGTGAGCAAATAACCCAGCCATTTTTCCAGCTTGCGCACGGGCACCATGGCAATCTCTTGGCGTCGTTCAAAATCTTGAACGGAGTCGGGTTGGTTGGCATAGGCATTGTCAGCCTGTCGCACTTGTTCGATAAGGGCTTCCCCCTCTTCTGGCAGATCGCCTACTGTGTAACCCTGCGCTCTGAGTGCTCGGAGTAAGTTCAGGAGCGATCGCGGTACATTCAGCAACGCCGCCGTCCCCGTGGCCCCATATCCCGGCGGAAATCCGTAGAGCAGAATGGCTATTTTGCGATCGCCGATGGGTTTCCGACGCAAGTTGATCCACTGGGTTAAGCGTCCCGTCAACCGTTGCACCCGCTCAGGAATCAGGTAAATGTCGTTGCCCACTAACCCGCCCAAGGGAATCGTATCAATGGCCCCATCCAACTCCGGCAAAGCATAGAGCACCACGCTTTGCAATCCGCCAATGCCTTGGCGCGTCCAACTATGGATATCCTGAATCAGCAACGGAGCTGCAACAATATAGGGTACATTTTTGGCCTGGAGAATGCGGGTAGCCACTTCCACCTGTCGTCCAGCCTCCATGGATCCAGCCGGACCACCAACCAAGGGAAACCCAATGGTGGACACAATGGCATCGACCGAAACGGCTGTCTCGGACAAGGACAGGGTGGCTTTGGTGCCCTGCTGGCGTTGGCCCTGTTCAAAGGCAGTGGTCATCAAATCCCGGACGGCCACATGTCCTTCGACCCCATTAATGAAAATCGGGACGGGCAGTAAATGGGCAGATTCCATCTGCCGAATCAATTGCGGAATATAGGGTTGCTTGGTAATAACATGCTTGCGATAGAGCAACAGTCCCACCGTGGGCCAAGCTTGGACGGCGGGGTAGGTTTGCCGATACCAGGCCAGATAGGCTTGCGGCGACTCAAAATAGCCCGGATAGGCGGGGTGCAACAGGCCAATGTTGGGGGTTTCCAGGGGCGGTGGAATGTCGCCAATCGCCAGACCTAAATATTTTTCGGCCAAAGTCCAGAACATTGCGGCGACATTTTCAGGACCGCCTGCATTCCAGTAACCGTAAATAATGAGCCAATTTCGCAGATCCTGAACTTTGCCAACGGGGATATATTTGAGTAATTTTGGTCCGACTTTCAAGAAGCTGATATAGCCCGCCAATTTATCTTCTTCTTTACCGTTACTGAATTTATCCAGGATAAATTTGACGGGTTTGGGCATTCCTTTGGGTTTATCGCCGATGGCAAATTTACCCAATTGGGTTAGGCTCATGAGTTCCAAGGCCGACTCAAACACTAGACGGATGGGGATGGTTTGGGCGCGATCGCGCAACCACAGCACTTGGTCGTAGTCAAAGATCAGGCTGGCGAAAAAGACATCCGCTCCGGTGAGGGCGGCAGCGACGGTATCGGGAGTGGTGGTCAGATCGCGATCGCTGAACACGTGAATCTCTAGACCGGGACAACGGGCGATCGTCTGTTCTGTCGCTTTACGATAGAGGTCGATGTTGAAGGACTCAAAGCCTGCGATGAGAACAATCCGTGCCATGCCAACCTTGATCCGTGAAAAACCTACCCCTTGATCTTAATCAGGTCTGCGGGTCTGTGGGGTATACAGATACCCCACTAGAATGTTCAGATCCAAGGAGTAGACTAAAATGTTCCTGCGGAGCATAAGGCTTTCGCCTTGAAATATAGCAGTTCCTGATTGGGTGAGATACAAAATGTGTCCTGAAAGTCTTGTCTAGCAATGATCTGGTATACTTCATTCGTCTGGTAACCGCTATAGGTACCGAACCATATCATAAATTGCGGCAAGACTATCTCTAATAAAACTTACCCATTGACAAAAATAATGCAATATGAGTCTATAGTTGGAAAAGGATAAAATTTTTGAAATAAGCCACCAAATCGCTTGAATACATAAATTCTTATTGACCCCTATTAGATATACAAAATCAATCTCTAAATGCACATATTTTTTAGCTCAATGTAATTAGAAAACGCTTGAAAAAATATTGCGAATAGTCTGTTTAATCCCGACATAAAATCGTTACAATGTCACAAAACTGCTTGATGGCCCGGTGAAAACTCTTAATCCGTCAGTGCAAATCGTGAACACGCTTGAACCTCTATCAAGTGAGCTGTTCCAGTTCTTTGAGAAGAGTGGAACCTCATCCTTCCAGAGCACGTCAAGTTAAGCTATGGATGCTACCGAACTGAGTATTTCCCAGATCTGGGAAGAGGACAATGTAAAATGGCCTATCATAAGATAGCCCTAAACAAGCTGAAATGTAACAGTTCTCAGCCAAGTTCATTGCGCCTTCATCCTTACCCTCTTTGCAAGTCAGGGATTTGCTATACTTCACTAGATCCACGGTTCTGTGAAAAATCTAAAATCCTTGCTTCGCATGGTGTTAAAACCTGAGTCGAGTCATTTTACCCCACACAACCAATGAGACATAAATACTTCTATACAAGTTTTCTCTCTGCCTTCATGAGTTTTAGCATTGGGTGCTCCCATGCTGCGCCTTCATTAGAAAATACGCTGGTTGAAGAAACAGTAAGGTCTGACATCAAAGTAGGTGTAGTTTCCCAATTGATAAGAAATCGAGAGGATATTTCCAAATCCTTTGAACTTCTGAGTCAAGCTCATGTAGATACTATTCGTGAGGATATTTCTTGGGGAAATGTTGAAGTTTCGAAAGGGCAGTATAAAACTCTGCCCCGAATGGATTCCGTTGTCAATGAGGCTAGTAGTCGAGGTATTTCTCCTCTTTTAATTTTATTGGGGCCAACACCATCTTTTTATGCTAAAGGAAGGCCTTTTGAACCAGAAAATGTAGAGCCGTATATAAAGTTTTCTGAGTATATAGTTCAACATTACAAAGGCAAGGCATCTATGTACGAAATAGGAAATGAGTGGAATATTAATAATGAAGCAAAGGATGATACTCCTGAAGGGCAAAAAAAATTAGAATTATATGTTAATTTGCTACAAAAACTTTATCCAAGATTAAAAAAAATTGATCCGAATATAAAAATTCTTGGCCCAGTCATGACAGGAGCTGGCGTTGATCGTGGAGCTTTAGAATATATGGCAAACATGGGACTTTTAAAATACATTGATGGTGTATCTTTTCATGAATATCCCCATAAAAACCGTCTTCGAAGTGAGCGAACACCCGAAACCGCATATAGTTGGCTTCAAAGTGTTGAATCTATGTTGATGAAATACAATCAGGGCCGATCAGTTCCTTTATATGTAACAGAAACTGGATGGCCAACAAATTTGAAAAACCCTGATGCTCGACGACCTGCTGTAACAATGGAAGGCCAAAGTGCCTTTTTGGCAAGAACTTTTCTGTTGGCATCGTCCTTGCCTTATATGAAAGGAATTTGGTGGTTCAACTTTTTTGATAAAACGACTGGTGATGGCGAGAAGAATTTTGGTACCCAGGGAGAACCAAATTTCGGTTTAATTAGTATGCAAAGCCTCAAAAGCGAGAGGTCACCAAAACCTGCCTTCAGTGCGCTTAAAAATGTTTCTCAATTTCTTGGTCAAAGTAAATTTATTGGCCGACTATCAACCAGCGATCCTCAGATATGGGTGTTAAGATTTTCACAAAAAGCTGATCAACAGGCATGGGCTGCTTGGTCAACAGATGAAGCCAATAGTCGAACGATTGAGCTTAAAAGCGATTCCATTTCTCTTCGATCTCTTAAGATTACTCATGGTGGAAACAATGCAATTAGTAATAACTCTATTAATGGTAATTCGATTAAATTGGATCTAGATAGCCAACCTTACCTGATTGAAGGAAATCTTTCAAAGATTAGTATTAATAGTGTAATTAAAGGTAAAACCCTTCCCGCAATTCAAGCTCCCGACAGGTAATTTAAATCATGACCATTTGATTGTTTTATGAAAATAAAGTACGGCATGATCTTCTCTTCTTTTTGGCATTTATTTTCTTGAGGCTTATAAAAGTATTTTCCGTTTGAAGACGAAAGTTTTTTTATGGACAAAGTTTCATTGAAGGAGTTTACCTTGGATAACAAAAAGTTTATCTTTATTGGAGGATTACATAGAAGTGGTACTTCGTTAATTCATGAAATCATGAAAAGTCACGATTTAATAAGTGGGTTTCATGGTACTGGAGTTCCAGAAGACGAGGGACAACATTTACAGTCGGTATATCCAACGGCAAAATTTTTTGGAGGGCCGGGAAAATTTGGTTTTAATACGAAGTCTCACATGGATGAATTACATCCATTAGCTACTCAAGAAAGTGCAGATAAGCTATTTGACGAATGGTCGCGTTACTGGGACTTATCTTCTGAGTTTTTGATTGAAAAATCTCCACCCAATATAGTGAGAACAAGATTTTTACAAAAATTATTTCCTAACACCTACTTCATAATTAGTTTTCGACATCCTATTGTAGTTGCTTATGCTACTCAAAAGTGGGCAAAAAAGATGGATATTCTTGACTTAATTGAACATTCAATTATCTGCTATGAAAAATTTAAGGATGACCTACCCTTTTTGCAGAAATCCTATGTTTTTAGATACGAAAATTTTGTCGCAGACCCGCAGAATGTCATGAATGAAATTTATGATTTTATTGGCACTCATTCTGCCACTCTAAATAAAGACGTAAGGAACAATGTTAATCAGTCTTATCTTCAACAGTGGAATGAAGATAGGATAAATAAAAAATTTTCTAAATTCATTTCATTATTTGAAGATCGTACTCGAATGTTAGGGTATAGTTTAAATGATCCCGAAAAATTTCCCCCTGTTGACTTCTTGAAAAACAAATGAACTCCCCACCGCAAGCGAACGAGGTATCGAAATAGACTTGCTAGTGGGGTAGAAGCCCACAGCGCAAGGTTTCAAGGTTTCGCCGCAGAGCGGTGGGGAATTTACCCCTACTAAATTCAAAAATCAGAATTTTAATGGAAATCACGATACTTGGATATATATTACTTCCGTTAGGACTTTGGGCATTTTTGCAAAAGTCATGGAAATTTTTATTTCAAGTATTTATTTTTTTTGTACCGTTCTCTGCAAGTGCGGTAATAAATTTACCTACATTTGGAATCCAGCCTGCAATCTATTTAGGCTTTTTAATTATATCTAGAATAATTTTGGGCCTGACTTTGAAAGCTATAAATAATAAAAAAATCGCCAAGATATCTAATAAACAAATTTTAGTATTATCGTTATTTTGGATTTTTATAGTTGCAGCATTATTGTCGATTTTAACTATTCCTTTTGTCGGCACAGTTATAGTTTCTCGTCCTTCAGGCGATAATGGAATATTAAGGATAGGTGTCGAAAATTTTACGCAGTTAATATATCTAGTATATTTTATTACATTTGTCACGATTATTTCACTATGTAAATTAGAAGAAATAGATCTTAAAGAAGTTTTATTTGTTTTTACTATTTCTTCCATTTTTGTTTGTATTTGGGGGTGGATTCAAATAACGATGTATAAGGTTGGAATTCAATACCCAGATTTCCTTTTTAATAATAACAATAGTGGAGCGCAAAGTTATGGCCAGGTAATTAAGTCGGTTAGTATTAAGCGGATGAATTCAGTACTACAAGAGCCATCTAGAATGGCGAGATTTATGGTAGTTCCTACTTTTATATATCTCTATCAAATAATTTACAAGCCAGATTTAATCTTTAAACAAAAATATATATCTCTCATTTTGTCGATCATTTTTTCTTTCACACTATTTGCTACGACCAGCTCGACAGCTTATGTTTCATTTGGTTTTGGAGTGCTATTTTTAATCTTTCTAATGATCTGGAAAAATATATATGCAATCAATATTAATCCCAAAGAGATCCGAAGAGCTTTTGTTGTGTCTCTAGGATATATAATTGGCTTTTTAAGTGTATTATTATTAGTGATGCAAATACTTGACTTAGGTATTCAAGATATAGTAGAGTTGCTAGATGTTGTTTTGTTCAATAAAATTGATTCCAATTCAGCAGAAGGTAGAC
>JBAVRC010001009.1:0-2744 GCA_049694615.1 Thermosynechococcaceae cyanobacterium
CAGGGGGCTACACCACTGAGCGACATAAATTCCCTTCTAAGGCAGCCACGTCTTAGCCAAGTTGTATACCTTCGTTTTTCTACCCAAGCCTACTTAACAGTATTGCAAATAATGGTATCAACCCTGAAAGATTTGATGAGTTTTCCACTTATGGACCGGGTTTCTACGTTGGAAACGATCAAAATATTTCCAGGAACTATGCGAAAAGGAAATATGAGGAAACAGGTCAAGAAGGAGCTGTGCTTGGCGTAAGGTTAAATGTAAAGAATCCAAAGATATTTGCAAGTGGCAATGAATATCATCGGGCGGCAGCTGACTTCATAAGGCAATCGGGCAAAACAAATGAGGAATGGAATATTGCATTTAATAATTATCTTAAGGAGCAGGGCTATGACGCCATAGAAATTACAGGTTTAGGATATACTGCCGTCTTTGAAAAAGAACAAACTGTAGTTACTTCAAATGAGGTTGTAAAATGAACGAAATTTCTAAATATAGAGGATGTAGCTATTGCAGTCATTTTCGTGTCGACGGAGGTTGTCCTGCATTTGATCCCGATCCTATTCCAATAGATATTGTTTCAGGTCAAACCCAGCATATTGCTCCTATTCTTGGGCAGGGAAACTCAATTGTTTATGAAGACTGCGGAAAATCTATGATTCAACAGCTAATTGAGCAAGAGGAAAAAGAAGGAATATTAAATTCATGAACTTGTTTATAGGCAAAATAGAAGTCACTCAAGGAGATATTACTCAACAGCGCGTCGATGCAACCGTTAACGCAGCAAATGAGTCTCTTCTACCTGGTGGTGGAGTAAGTGGGGCAATTCACCGAGCGGCAGGATTAGGTCTTCAAGAAGAATGTATCAAGCTCAAATGGTGTGATGAAGGAGAAGCCAAGATTACCAAAGGGTACAACCTTCCTTCAAAATTTGTAATTCATACAGTGGGGCCTGTTTGGGAAGGTGGTAAGTATAACGAAGATATTATTCTTGCTGAGTGCTATCGTAACTGCTTTAATTATGTCAATAAATATGATATCAAAACCATTGCCTTTCCTTCTATTAGTACAGGCTCATATGGTTTTCCTGTGGAGCGAGCTGCAAATATAGCACTTAGTGAGTCAATACGATTTCTACAGAAAAATTTATCCTTGGAGAAAATTATTTTCGTTTGCTTCGATGCAAAAACCTACGAGGCATACTCGAAAGCTTTAGAAGATATGAACTTAGAGGATGTCAATGGATCATAGAATTTGAGAATCCTGATCCGACCTATGCGTACAACGGTATACCACGACTTTCAGATCCAGCTCCGACTTGCCCTACAACTATAGCGGTTCCCGACCTAGTGAAGTACATCATCAGCATTGAAGCAATTGAATTCTAAAATCTGGGTGTACCTCAGCAGACAAGGAAACGCTATATTGTTACTGCATCAGCGGATCGGAGAAGTGGAAACTATATCCGAAAAACTCTTGAAAATATGATTTTTATTTTAGCCAAGAAATAATATTTTTATGTCTGAAATGTACTATTCAGCATTAGTATTTGTCCCAAGAGACACAAAGGCTTCCCTAGAAGATGCTGAAGAAAAATCTCTGTATTTTTCAGCCAGGAAAATTTTTCGCAATCCAACCTCTGGACTGAAAGTCCAGAGGTTGGATTGGGACTAAAGTCCTATTCCACTCAGGACTTTAGTCCTTCCTTACTCCAACACAAAATCATCGCTGTCACGATTGGATGGATGACGATGATGCTCTAGATATTCCTCTACCATCCTTTCGCTTATATTCCCTGTACTCCATGCACCATATCCAATGGCCCAAAGATGTTTTCCCCAATATCGCTTCTTTAACTCTGGATATTCCTGCTGCAACAGCCTTGATGTTCGTCCTTTCATTCGTTTGACTAAATCGCTAATCGACTTTGACGGTGGGTATTCGATCAGCAGATGTACGTGGTCCTTGCTCACCACCCCTTTAAGGATTTTCACATCCTCTGAGTCGCACACCTGGATAATCAGTTCTCGGCAACGCTTTTGAACCTCCCCTTTAAGCACGTGATAACGATACTTCGTTACCCACACGATATGCACTGTTAGACGGGTGATCGTGTGACTGCTACGGCGATTCTCAACCATTTTCGTTTTGGTCTCAGTCTAGGCTGCATTAGAGATGTGTCGCAACTAAAGTCTCGCACTTTCAGTGCGTAGCTTTGAACTAGCGTGTCTGGGACAGTAAAATGATGATCAGACATGGAAAAGTAGAAGCTAGATATGCCCACCTATTTGATGATGGACAACAACTTTTTCCAAACGAATGTCCAATGGAGGGTCTGATCCAATTCAAGAAGGAAAAGGCTTGTCAGCCATTTTGAAGTTTTAGAAAAAAGCAAATACTTCAGCCTGAGTATATGACTGTTTCTTGGATTGAATCCTATGATGGTGATGACTATCATGAAAAGATAAAGCCTATTGTAGAGAATATAATTCCTAAATTGAAAACCTTTGGAGATCCCAAAAGTGTCCGTATTATCTATTGGCTATTAGCTTAGTTGAGAATCTACTCAATATTTTCCGAACTACAAAAAATTAGAACTGCCTAAAATTCTTTTGTACTTAGAACCTGTTTGAAAAGTCTCTGATCCCCTTGTAGCGCCATTGTGACGAGGCAATTGTAGAGTAAAGGGGTCGCTCAAGAGACCCCAATGATGATACGACCAGCATACGACACAGACCTCACCG
>JBAVRC010001010.1:0-2303 GCA_049694615.1 Thermosynechococcaceae cyanobacterium
ACAACGGCGGGCGGCGGTTCGTCTGGTAATGGCACCGTTTTTAGAATGAAGCCCAATGGAGACCTGAAAACCCTAGCGAACTTCAATGGCACGAATGGATCGGCTCCCCATGGTTTTATGCGGGCGAGCGATGGAAATTTCTATGGTACGACGTATTTGGGCGGTACCTCTGGTAATGGCACCGTTTTCAAAATGACGCCCACGGGCACCCTGACGGCACTCGTGCAGTTCAATAATACCAATGGCAGACGTCCCCTTGCTCCTGTTATTCAGGCAAGCGATGGCAATTTTTATGGCACGACGCAAAGCGGCGGCGCTTTTGACTTTGGCACGGTGTTTAGAATGACGCCCACGGGGACCCTGACCACCCTCGTAACATTCATCATCTCGGGCAGTGGGTCGAATGGCAGCAACCCTATTGGTGCTGTGGTGCAGGCAAGCGATGGCCTTCTGTATGGCACAACGTCGGGTGGCGGTACGGCGAATTATGGCACTGTATTTAAGTGGGCACTTTGAGATTGGCAGGACTGAAGTCGCAACATTTAACTCAATTGAGCCACAATTTGGTCTGTTGCCAGCCTTTCCTCCGTCAGCAAATCTTCCACCGTCATGCGGAGCGATCGCCCTGCATCCACGCGAAACAACACTTTGATTCGATCGCTCCCCGGAAATCCGGGCGGGGTGAGTTTGGCGATACTCCGTGCCCCCTCGCGATCATTGAGGGCTTGCACCTGGGCTTGCATGGCCGATAACGAACGAGTGACCAGGCGATCGCCATCAAAATAGATTTCTGTGCCGCCTGTTTCCTGGCCCAATTCCCCAATAATGAGTTCAATGCTGGGTTGGCCATCGGTTGAAGCCCCCAACACCAACTCCACCGGATCGCCCATGGGATAGGGTTGACCCCGTGGGATCAGCGTGTGCCAATTGTGGGCATTCAGTCGTTGATCCCAATAGCGAATGCCATAACTGTGATACAAAAAATCCTTGACTTCAATCCCCTGAAAGACCTGGAGGGCACCCTGGGCGATCGCCTCAAAGGGACTATGTTTAGACACTTTAGCCCCATCAAAATACTGCAACACCCAATTCTGCACCGCTGGAATGAGACTGGTACCACCCACCAGCAACACCGCATCGATGTTTTCCGCCATAATGCCTTGGCGTCGCGCCTGTTGCAACACCTGGGTCATGCTGTTGTCGAGGCGCTCGAAAAATTGACGGTCTTTGAGGATTTGTTCAAATTCTGTACGGTCTAGAGACAGGTCGTAACTTTCAAAGGTTTCTTCGTTAAAAAATACTTCCGTTGCCTTGGTCTGCAAGGACAATTGAATTTTGAGTCGCTCGGCTAAACGGAGGGTTATAGGGGTAACGGGCAATGCCTGGGTTTTGCCGAAATAATCCACGAGCCAATGGTCTAAGTCGTTGCCGCCTAGATTTTGACCTGCTTTGGCCAGTACACGCGCCATCTTGGGACGTTGAGAGGCAGAATCTCCTAAATTTTTATCGCCCCATTTCAAAATAAATCCCATGGGTTTGGCTTGGGTTTTACGACTATGGTCCAACTGCACCAGGGATAGGTCCAAGGTTCCGCCGCCAAAGTCAACCACCAGAACCACCTCTGCTTCAGCTTGGCCGTAGCCCAGTGCTGCCGCCGTGGGTTCATCCAGAAGCCGCACTTGCTGGACCTGAAGATTCTGACACACCTGGCCTAGCCACTGGCGATACGGCTCAAAACTATCGACGGGAACGGTTAAGACTAAGGCGTCTCCCACGTCGGGGTGACTGGTTTTGAGTTGGGCAATGAGTTGGGTTAAGAACCAATGGCCCACTTGCTCAAACCGGACTTGCTGGCCATCCAGTTCCGGTAAAAATCCCTGAACCGCTGTGCCAATCCCGCGCTTAAAGCCACGAAAAAAACGCGGATCGCTGTGCAAATCTAAACCGCGATCGCGCACCTGTTGGCCTACCAGCACCTGGGCCGTTTCGGCATTTTCCACATAGAGCAGACTGGGAATCAGATCGGGATTTTGACCGATTCGGTGGCTAATTCCCGGTAAAGACAGGGTTTCGGCTTGCTGGGACGCCGGATTCCAACGGGCCAGTACCGTGTTGCTGGTGCCAAAATCAATCGCGTAACTCAAGGGTGTCGATCCTCAACGCAAGACGGGTAAAGGAATAAATCCTCTTAAATCATACGAGAGCGATTGCCTCTAGGGGCTAAGCTTGGCCCATAAGTCCTGAAAGCCGTTCTAATCGAGGCTCCGGCAGACGGCATCCGATGCTCCAGCACGACGTAGCAT
>JBAVRC010001011.1:0-2094 GCA_049694615.1 Thermosynechococcaceae cyanobacterium
ATCGCAGGGCGCTACAGTGCTGCTGCCGAACTAGACAGTGCCATCCGCCACTTTTCGGAGCGTTCGGTCAGCTTTAGCCGGGAAGACCTGTACCGCTATGCCTTTAGCCACATCCAATCCTTCGGCATCGATGACTTGGATCAGGCGATCGCCCAGCACCCAAGCCTGATGGCCACCCAGAGCGGACGGTTTACCACCGTCGAAGCCTTGGAACGGGAAATCCGCACCATACGGGATTGGATGGCAGATCAAGTGCAACCCATCCTCCCGGTGGAACAAGCCCTAGAACGCTTACAGGGAGTCGGGTTGAATGAGGGACAAGCCCAAGCCGTTGCTGGCGTCTTGGGTGCAACGGATCGGCACTTGATTATTCATGGCCTCTCAGGAGTGGGCAAAACGACTGCCCTGCAAACCCTGAAGCAATTGATGGAAACAACGGAGCCCACCATAGTCGTTCAGGGGTTCAGCCCCACGCTATCCGCCGCCGCCACCCTTAAAACTGCCCTGGATATCGAGACCGCCACCGTCGAAAGTCTAGCGCTCAGACCTGCCGATCCGACTCCCAACCAGTTCTGGATCATTGACGAAGCCGGAATGGTTAGCGCTCGTCAGATGGAAACTATTCTCACGAAGGCGAACGCAGTCGGAGCCAGAATCCTACTGGTGGGAGACACCAAACAAAACCCATCTATTGAGGCAGGCAGCCCCATGCGGAGCCTGATTTCCCATGGAGCTACCACCTTCAGTATCCACGAAATTATCCGACAAAAGAATATTATCCAGCGCCGAGCTGTAGAACTGATTGCCGAGGGCAACCCCGCCGATGCCCTCAGCCTTCTGGACGAACACGGCTATGTTGAGGAAATTCCAGATCGCCCAACCCGGAGTCAGGCGATCGCCGACCAGTGGTTATCTCTGTCCGAAGCCGAGCGCCATGCAACCTTGATTGTGACTGGGACAAATACTGAACGTTTAGCCATTAACCAGGCGTTGCGGGAGGGATTACGAGAGGAAGGGACGCTGGGAGCGGACCATGCCTTTACCCAACTGGTCAATCGCCAACTAACGACCGAACAAAAACGCCGTGCTGAGAATTACCGTCCCGGAGACCAAATCCGATTAACGCGGGACTACCACAGCACCCCGTTGCAAAAGGACAAGCTGTACCAGGTTATTGCGATTGAAGACAAACAACTGCTGGTGGAAAGTCCCGGAGGACGCCTCTACTGGTTCGATCCGGTGCAATACAAGGATAAAGAAGTCTTTCGGACTCAAGAAATCAACTTGGCCGAGGGCGATCGCCTGAGATGGACAGCGACTCGCAAAACCGAAGACCAGGTGAACGGTCAGGAGTTTAAGGTTACAGCCATTCACGGAACCCAAATCGACATCGTGGATTTACAAGGCAAATCCAGACGAATTGACGGTTCCCAACCGCTGGGTCTGGACTATGCCAATGTCGCAACGGCCTATGGCGCGCAGGGATTGACCGCCCAACGAGTAATCGTGTCCGCGACCAATAGCCCCACTTCGGCCCAGGAACCGTTTTACGTGAAAATCTCGCGCCAGGTCAAAGACCTCCAAATTTATGCCGAAGACCTGGACCAACTGCACGAATGGGTCAACCGGAGCGTGGCCCAAGCCAACCCCCTTGAACTGATTGGAGATTCCTATGACACCCGAACTGCAACAAATCGCCCAAGCGATCGCCAGCCTTCAAAACGACCTTCAGGAGATGAAAGCCCAGAACCAAGCTTTGTTCGACCAGAACCGGGAACTGCGGATGTTGCTCAATGGGGCGATGAATACGATTCCCAAGATCCTGCGCGACGAATTGGAGAACTTTCTGGAACAGTTCGCGGAGAAACTGGAGAACCGGGAACCCTCCCAGACCGCCGAAGCGATTCGGGAATTGGCTGGGGTCATGAAAGATCTGAAACAACGGTTGACGGACTCGGAACTGATGACCGCCGAGATGAGTTCCCAGATGAGCTTCGCCGCCGAGGAGATTCGGACCTTCGCCAATCGACTCCTCAACAGCAATCTAACGACCCACCTGAACGCGAACCCACCTCAGACTTAGCACCACAACCT
>JBAVRC010001012.1:0-3142 GCA_049694615.1 Thermosynechococcaceae cyanobacterium
GGGCTTGGAGGCGGGGTCTCATGCAGTTGCTCCATTATGGGATTCTCTCCCTCAATCTTCCTCCATATACCTTCGCTTTTCAACCCAAACCTACTTATGCACTATTGATCTAGTTAAATAGCCCAAGTTTCCGTCCCCTTGCGGGGAATTGAAGTGAAACGCGTTCCATAGTTGATTTTGGAGAACTAAGATGTCAAAGTTTCCGTCCCCTTGCGGGGAATTGAAGTGAAACGTTGCTCTCAAAGGAGGGGGAGGAGTGGAATTCCGCGTTTCCGTCCCCTTGCGGGGAATTGAAGTGAAACATTTTTAGAAAAAGGAAGCTTGCTGTGTTAGAGTTATTAGAGTTTCCGTCCCCTTGCGGGGAATTGAAGTGAAACCCTTCGCTGTAGACACCATGCTAGCAGAAGAGTCTGAACCTCAGATCTCCATAGGTCATTTTTACTGTCAACAACGACCCCCTTATTGAGAAAAACAAAGGAACAGACCAGCCTAAAACCCTTATCTAGCAAGGCATCTCCATAGGTCAACGGAATTATGCGGTTTTCAAGGATCGGGCGACCTGTGAAGATTACAGTTCTTAACATTCAAATTACCCCATAACCCCACCCACGTCCAGTCAACCTACCTCCTAATTTATAAACCTTATTTATTTAATCCCACCGGAAATTGAACCGGGCCATACCATCGTAATCAAGGTGCAACACACACCTGGATCCCCCACAGCAACATCGTTCGCCGAAATTGGCCAAAGCCCTACGACAAGGGCAAAACCTGCCCTACCGTCACCTCATGCGTATGCGTCGCCACCACGATCGCCCCCAACCGACTGTCATAACACGCCACCCATAATGCAGGGTGACACAAATGCACCAGATACCCATAGAGCCAAATTGGTGCTCTCCCCTCAATTACAACACCTTGTCGCCAATCGATCGCCTCTGGCAATTGCACCCCTTTCAACGCTTCAGGCGTAATAAGTCCATCGGCAGAGGTCAGCCGGATTTTAAGGTGTTGATAGGTTACCCCTTCTGAAGCTTGCTGAGGCAAAAGCGAAAGTTGAATAGCCGTCATCCGTTTATAAACTAGGTCAGATACACTAGACCATAGCGTTAACCAGCCCATAGAGTCAGCCATGGTCGTTACCCTAAACCGCGCCGATCGCGTTGTTCTGCACAACATTAGCTGGGAGCAATACGAGAAATTTTTAGAGAATCTTGGCAATCGCTCTTCAGCCCGGATTGCCTATGATAACGGTACCTTAGAAATCATGACCCCTTTACCCGAACACGAATATTTCAAAGAAACAATCAGTATTGCGGTACAAGACGCAGCAGAAGAACTGGAACTAGACTACGAGAGCTACGGCTCAACAACATGGCGAAAGCGGGTAAAGTTAGCAGGGGCTGAACCGGATAATTGTTTTTACTTTCAAAATGAAGCGGTTGTGAGAGGCAGATTGGATCTGGATTTAAGCAAAGGCGATCCGCCACCGGATTTAGTCTTGGAAATAGATATGACCAGTAAATCCCTAGATCGCTTTCTCATTTACGCCCGCTTAGGTGTCCCAGAACTCTGGTGTTACGACGATGGGGTGTTAAACATTTACCATCTTCAAGGGGATGAATATGTGAGAGCACAGGTCAGTCTTGCTTTACCAAAACTTCCGGTGCAGGAATTTCCTCAGTTGATTCAAGCCTATCGTGCGGCAGGAAGACGAGCGCTGCGTCAGGCAGTACGGAAATGGGCGAGGCAGTGGAAATGATGGACCACATTTAGTTAAGACTTAACCAGCTAAAAACTTCTTTTACAGATAAGGACCATTCTCCCAACTGACTCAAAACAGGTAGCACCACATCATCATTTTCCAGCATGACGGGTTGTTGGCCAGGGCGAAAAATCATAATAGAGTGGTCATCCGGTGCAATGAGCCAACCTAATTCTGTTCCATGATTTAAGCAAAATAAAATTTTATCAATCACTCGCATTGGGTTTTGTTCCGGCGACAATATTTCGATCACCCAATCGGGCGGAATTTCAAAGGTGTTTTCAATTTCGCCATTGGTATCAACTGGAATGCGTTGCCACACAAAAACCGAAATATCAGGAACCAGCGATCGCCCACCAAAGGTACAACGTAATTCGGTAAAGGCACGAGCTACTTTTGGGGGTATACCAACCTGATTAATGGCAGGAGCTAGAAAGGTTTGGATAGAGCTATGTTTACCTTTAGGCATTGGTTTTTGAAGGATTTGACCATCAACATACTCATTGGCGGGTTTGGTTTCTGGCAGTTGCAAAAATTCTGCGAGTGAAAATTTGGGAGGGGCTTGAATGGAAACCATGATTGAGTTCCTTGATGCTTCAGGATTTCTCTTGGCTGGGCTTTATGCTAGGCGTTGGTGAAGATATTGTAGCAATTTTGGTTGGAGGTGCGATCGCGCTGATTATGAACTATCTCCAGTTTGGCTAAATCCACTAAAATTTCTTGATATAGCTATTGCTAACTTCCAGAATTCCCTCTGAAATCGTATGGGTATGTCTAGCCATCGAATTGAACTCATTACGAGATACACTATCTTTGATTAGGCATCGGAAGATGTACATATTTTGCATTGGCATGATCTCGCTCCATGAACTTGATTTTGGGAATAACATGGGTCGTTAAATTAGCAGCAGCAAGCAGTGCAACATGGTTAGCCGTAGTCCAAAATAGAACCAGTTCCTGAACGCCGTGATTTTGTCGAAGATGTTGGACTGATGCAACAATATCTGCTACTAATTTCATTGCTTCTTCAGAGTTGGAGATGTGCCCTGACTCAATCCAAAATAGAGGTGAGTTCTGTACTGCTTGCAGTACGTCGTGTACATAATCCCTAGAGCCGATGCCCAGTGCAACCTCCACCTCTGTTCCTGTGCTGCTTAAGCTTCCAGATACATGTTGGCAGCTTGCAGCATTCCCTCCCGGCAATGACGAATATCTCTCTTGTCCCTTATTTGTAACAATATCGCCTCTACCATAGCCATACAGCTCAACATCATTGGTCCTGTCAAAGTGACTACCAACAACCCACATTAGAGAGGTTTGAGCGTTACCTAAGACCTACCCCTGTCAAGGTGAGCAATTGTAATCCTTTGAAGAAAC